>CAZIVU010000112.1:0-3680 GCA_964542865.1 uncultured bacterium
CTGCTCCTTTCTGTCCCCTCTTGCCATGCGTTTTGACGACATTAACCCGCAGAAGGTCAGTTCCTCCTTCATCTTTTGCTGGGTGTTGGAGGTATTTAGAAACGCCCTCTCCGCCTCTTTAAAGCTCCTCTCAAGGAGGGATTACTCCGGACGTGCCCTCAGGAGAAAGCTTCAGGAGAAGTTCCCGTCCGATACCGTTGAGAAGGTTATCTCATACCTTACTGAAAACGGCTACCTTGATGAGGAAAGGGTTGCCCTGAACTATGCACTTTCAAAGGTTGAGAAGGGCTGGGGAAGGAGGAAGATCCTCTTAAAGCTTTTAGAAAAGGGAATTGAGAGGAGCGTTGCCGAGAGAGTTGTTGAGAGCGTTGAGCCTGATTATGAGAGGGTGAGGGAGATGATCAGGAAGAGGTTCGGTGAGAGCCCCGATCCGGTAAGGGTAAGGAGGTTCCTGACGGGGAGGGGCTTTTCCTTTGAGGAGATAGAGGTAATACTCTCTGATAAAATATAACCTCAATTTCAAAGGCTGGAGCTGTTATGTGGAATAGCAGGGAGATCAGGGAAGCTTTCCTCTCCTTCTTTGAGAAGAGGGGGCACGTCAGGGTTAAGAGCTCCTCCCTCATTCCGAAGAAGGACCCGACGCTCCTATTTACAAATGCCGGGATGGTCCAGTTCAAGGACTACTTTATCGGCAGGGATATACCTCCGTTCAAGAGGGCAACATCCTGTCAGAAGTGCATGAGGGCAGGCGGGAAGCACAACGACCTTGAGAACGTGGGAAGGACGGGGAGGCACCACACGTTCTTTGAGATGCTCGGGAACTTCTCATTCGGGGATTACTTCAAGGAGGAGGCGATATCCTTTGCGTGGGAGCTGATAACCGAGGTTTTCAAGCTCGACAGGGAAAGGCTCTACGTCTCCGTGTTCACCGATGACGATGAGGCTTTTGATATCTGGAGGAGGATAGGAGTTCCGGAGGACAGGATATACAGGTTAGGAGAGAAGGATAACTTCTGGGCTATGGGGGAAACCGGTCCCTGTGGACCGTGCAGCGAGATCTACTACGACAGGGGCGAGGAGTTTTCCTGCGGTGAGAGGTGCGGTATAGGAAGCTGCGAGTGTGACAGGTTCCTTGAGGTGTGGAACCTCGTTTTCATGCAGTATGAGAGGGATGAGAGGGGCAACCTTACCCCCCTTCCAAAGCCCTCCGTTGATACGGGCATGGGGCTTGAGAGGATAACATCGGTTCTTCAGGGGGTAAACTCAAACTACGAGACAGACCTCCTCTTTCCCATAGTAAGCTGGGCATCAAAGGTCAGCGGGGTTCCCTACGGAGAGGGTGAGGAGACAGATTTCTCCCTGAGGGTTATTGCCGACCACCTCAGGGCTATAACGTTCCTCATAGCCGATGGCTGCCTCCCCTCGAACGAGGGAAGGGGCTACGTTCTCAGGAGGATAATAAGGAGGGCTTCAAGGCACGGCAAGTTCCTGGGGATTGACAGACCTTTCCTCTCCGAAGGGACGGCTGTCGTCACCGAGATTATGGGGGATGTCTACCCCGAACTGGTGGAGGAGAGGTCGGTTGTTGAGAGGGTGACCCTTAAGGAGGAGGAGAGGTTCAGGAAGACGCTTGAGAGGGGGCTTGACATACTTCAGGACATACTTGAACGGGTAAGGGAGAAGGGTTTGAAGGAGATTCCCGGGGAGGACGTTTTCAGGCTTTACGACACGTATGGCTTCCCCGTTGACGTGCTTAGGGAGATTGCAGAGGATGAAGGGTTGCTCATAGACTTTGAGGGCTTTGAGTCCCTACTGAAGAGGCAGAGGGAGAGGGCAAAGGGAGCGAGGAAGGGGGTAAAGCAGAAGGTTGTATCCCCCGAGCTTCAGGAGATCTCAAGGAGCACCCCGACGCTCTTTACAGGCTACACGTCCCTTGAGGAGAGGACAAAGGTGGTTGCTATCCTGAAGGGGGAGAAGCTTGTTGATTCCCTATCCGAAGGTGATGAGGGAGTTCTGATACTTGAGAGGACGCCCTTTTACCCGGAAAAGGGAGGTCAGGTGGGGGATACGGGCTTCATCGAGGGTATCTCCTGCCTCTGTGAGGTTAAGGATACCCAGAGCGTGACCGAATCCCTCATAGGCCACATCGTTGAGGTAAAGAGGGGGAGTGTCTCAAGGGGGGATGTCGTCGATGCGAGGGTTGACGGGGAGAGGAGGAGCGCTATCAGGAGGGCTCACACTGCAACCCACCTCCTCCACAAGGCTTTAAAGGAGGTTTTGGGCGGACACGTCAGGCAGGCTGGCTCCCTTGTGCTTCCCGACAGGTTGAGGTTCGACTTCACCCACTTTGAGGCTGTTTCCGATGAGGAGATAAGGGAGGTTGAGTCAACCGTTTACGGGTGGATTATGGAGAACCTTCCCGTGTCCGTAAAGGAGATGAGCCTTGATGAGGCTCTCAAGAGCGGAGCTGTTGCCCTCTTTGAGGAGAAGTACGGAGAAAAGGTTAGGGTTGTAAGCGTTGGTGATGTTAGCGTTGAGCTTTGCGGGGGGACCCACGTTAACAGGAGCGGTGATATAGGCTTTTTCAAGGTTCTTTCCGAATCGTCAATATCCTCAGGTGTTAGAAGGATAGAGGCAGTTGTCGGCGGGGAGGCTTTCAGGCACGTTGAGGAGATTGAGGAGAAAGTTAAGGGGATGAAGTCGCTCCTCAAAGTTCCCGAGGAGAAGCTGATTGAAAGAACTGCCTCCCTCCTTGAGGAGCTGAAGGAAAAGGAGAGGGAGATTGACAGGTTAAAGACCAAGCTTGCAACGGCATCGGTTAACGAAATCGTTGAGCGCTCTCCGGAGATCGGGGGAGTGAAGGTTGTAACGGCAAGGCTTGACGGCTTTGGCGGTAAGGAGCTCGTTCAGGTTGCAGATGTTATAAGGAGCAGGGCTAAAAGGAGTGCCGTTCTCCTCGTGAGCTACAGGGAGGGAAGGGGAAGCATACTGATAGCCCTGTCAAAGAACCTCACCGACAGGTTCAGCGCGGGGGAGATAATGAGGGAGATTGCGCCCATCCTGAAGGGGAAGGGTGGAGGAAGGAAGGAGCTTGCTCAGGGGAGCGTTCAGGATATATCTAAGCTTGATGAGGCTTTCAGGGCTTTCAGGAGGATTTTTGAGACTTGAGGATATTAGCTGTACTTAAATGCAGGAGGTAATTTGGTAAGGGAAGAGCAAATTTTGAAAGATTTGAGTGCTTTAAGTCCCCGTGCCCGGCGTCTTGTGGTCGATTTTATCTCCTTTTTGAAGGGACGTTATGTTTACAAGGGAGGAAAGGAAAGTTCCATATCTTTAAAGGATGAACCCTTTATCGGCATCTGGCAGAATCGGAAGGATTTGATAGAAAGCGTTAAGTGGGTTCGCACTGTTAGAAAAAGGGAATGGGAAAGAAATGTCTAATTTTATTTTGGTTGACACCGATATCTTGATAGATGTTGGTAGGGGCGTAGAAAAAGCTGTAAAATTTATTCAGAGTTTTGGAGATTTATTGACAGTTAGTGTTGTTACTGAAATGGAACTTGTTGTAGGATGCAGGAACAAAAGAGAACTTAAAAGTCTTGAGCAATTTTTAGGCCATTTTTTGGTTTTACCAGTTAATGAAGCTGTCTGTGAAAAGGCACTTGGATTTCTTAAGCAGT
>CAZIVU010000113.1:0-1512 GCA_964542865.1 uncultured bacterium
TCAAGGTCGTGTATTATGTCAAGCATCTGCTTGAAGGACTCCATAACGGGGTCCGGGAGCTGCCCGTGTTCAAGGTCAACCCTTGTGGGCTTTATCCCCTCCCTCTTAACGATCTTCCCGGGTATGCCGACAACAGTTGAGTTCGGAGGAACATCCCTTACAACGACGGAGTTTGCCCCAATCTTGCAGTTGTCCCCAATCTTCACGGGACCTAAAATCTTGGCGCCCGCACCGATAACAACGCTGTTACCGATTGTCGGGTGCCTTTTCCCCTTCTTCGTGCTTGTCCCTCCGAGGGTAACCTGATGGTACATGGTAACGTCGTTCCCTATCTCCGTTGTCTCCCCTATAACAACCCCCATACCGTGGTCTATGAAGAACCTCCTCCCTATCTTTGCTCCCGGGTGTATCTCAATCCCCGTTAGCCACCTTGAGAAGTGGGATATCATGCGCGCTATGAGCCTCATCCTGTGGTTCCAGAACCAATGGGCAACCCTGTGAAACCATACAGCGTGAAGTCCCGGATAGCACGTTAAAACCTCAATTATGCTCCTCGCAGCCGGATCCCTCTCAAAGGCTACCTCTATATCTTCCTTTATTCTCCTTAACATCCTTCCCTGTGCTATAATCCCTGCTTGTTGGGGTGAATCGTGGAAAAGCCTGCAGATAAGTTCGGCAAGTACTCAAAGCTGTTTGAAATTCTATCAAATCCTATAAGGATAGCCATAATTGTATCCCTCCTTGAAGGTCCCAAGAAGCCCAAGGAGATAAGGAAGGAGCTGGGTGTGCCTCAACCGCTCCTCTCCCAGCACGCATCCATCCTCAGAGATGCGGGAATAATTGAGAGAGTTGACAGGTTCAACACGAAGTCCGCCTGCCGGTTGAGGGACAGGAGGGTTTTGGAGATACTGAAAGCTGCCGGGGTTATCGGATCTTCAGGAAGCTAAGCGCAATGAGCGCAAGTATTGCCGATACTATCCAGAACCTTACCGTAATCTTCGGTTCTTCCCAGCCCATCTTCTCAAAATGGTGGTGAAGGGGCGCCATCCTGAAAACCCTTCTCCCCTTGCCTAACTTTCTCTTTGTGTACTTGTAGTAGTACCTCTGGATGATGACGGAGACCGTTTCGAGGACGAAGACGCCCCCTGCAACTGCAAGGACAAACTCCCCCTTTGTCATAACGGCAACCGTCCCCAAAAGCGCCCCAAGGGAGAGGGAACCGACATCCCCCATGAAAACCTCGGCAGGGTAGGTGTTGAACCAGAGGAAGACGAGGGAAGCACCTATCACGATTGAGCAGATAACCGTCAGCTCCCCCGCACCGTTTATGAATGGTATCTGTAGGTACTTTGCAATCTTTGCGTTCCCCGTGGCGTAGGAGTAGACGACAAAGACGAGGCTTGTCAGTATGACCGGACCGATGGCAAGCCCGTCAAGCCCGTCCGTCAGGTTAACGGCATTTGAGGAGCCGACAATGATGAACGTTGCCCAGAGGATGAAGAAGATGCCGAG
>CAZIVU010000113.1:1612-3678 GCA_964542865.1 uncultured bacterium
AACACCTCCCATCGTGGGGATGCTCCTCTTCAGCTTGTGGGTTTCAGGGAGGTACTCCTTTATCGACTGCCTGAACTGAAAGTCCTTCAGCTTCTCCTTGAACTTGGGGAATAGGAAGAAGCCGAGAACCATGGCTGTGATGGAGGCGTAGATGGACCTGAACGTTATGTACTTGAAGATGTTAATCCCGAAAATCTTGAAGAAGATAAAGTAGAGCATTACCTCTCCATCCTCACATCGAAGTAGTCCCTCAACCCGTCACCCAAAACGTTAAAGAGTATGATGACAAAGAATATCGCAAAACCTGAGGCAAGAACCCACGGGTAGGAGGTAAGGGCGTGGACGTTCTCAGCCTCGGAGAGCATGTTTCCCCAGCTTGGGTACGGCTCCTGAATTCCCAGCCCGATAAGGCTCAGGGCAGATTCCCCCAGGATGTACCCGGGGATGCTCAGCGTTGCTGCAATTATAACGTAGGAGAGGGTGTTCGGGATAATGTGTCTCCTTATTATGTAGAGCGGTGAGCCGCCGAGAACCTTTGCGGCTTTGACGAAGTCGTTCTCCCTGATGGAGAGCACCATCCCCCTTATGACCCTTGAAAGCCCGGCCCAACCGATGAGGGAGAGTATGGCAACGATAACTATGAAGACGGCAACGCTTGACATGTCAACGGGAAACATGGAGCGGAGGGCAAGCATGAGGTAGAATGCGGGGAAAGCCATCAGAACCTCAATGAGCCTCATGATAACGGCGTCGGCAGCTCCCCCGAAGTAGCCCGAAACTGAACCAACAGCAATTCCGATTGTAAACGTTATGAGAACGCCTATCAGCCCGACTGTGAGGGATATCCGCGTTCCGTATATGAGCCTTGAGAAGACATCCCTTCCGAGCCTGTCCGTTCCGAGGATGAATAGCTTTCCTCCCTCAACCCCGAAAAGGTGAACCCTTGTCCTGAAGATTCCGAAAAGGTAGTGCGGCTCCCCCCTGACGAAGAACTTTATCGGGTAAACCCTGCTGTAGTCTGTCCTGTAAACCTTGAAGACGGGGTCAACTAACTCATGCCCGTAAATAAAGGGCCTCAGGTGGAACCTCCCCTTCCTGTCGAAGAAGTGGATAGGCGTTGGTGGATGGTAGGGGTAGTGCCTGAACTGGATGTCGTAGGGGTAGGGAGAGATAAAGTCGGCAAAGACTGCCACGAAGTAAAGGAGTATGAGGCAGACAAGGGAAAAGGCGGCAAGCCTGCTCTTTGCGTATAGCCCTTTCAGGAAATCAAACATTTACCCTTCCCTCAACCTCCTTCTCCCTTATCCTCGGGTCGTTGAGGGCAAGGAGAAGGTCAGATATGAGGTTTCCGACGATGAGCATAATTCCCCCGATGTAGAGCGAACCCATAACTAAGAAGAGGTCCTGAGACATAACTGCCTCGAACATAAGCCTTCCCATACCGGGCCATGCGGTTATTATCTCGATGAGCGCAGCTCCTGAGAGAAGACCTGCGATGTCAAAACCTATGAGCGTCAGGAATGGGTTGAGGGCATTTCTGAGCGCATGCCTTACAACAACCTTTCTGAAGGGAAGTCCCTTTGCAACGGCAAGCCTGACGTAGTCCTTCCTCAGCTCATCCATTATCGTGCTCCTCACAAGCCTGAGGAGGCTTGCTATACTTCCGACAACGAGGACGGAAAGGGGTATAGCCATGTGCCACAGCCTGTCAAGGAGCTTTCCGGGGATGGAGAGGTTCTCGTAGTTCTGGGAGACGACTCCCCCGATGGGAAACATCCCCGTCTTTGCTGCAAGGTACATCATGATGAAGGCAAGGAAGAAGTTTGGAACGGACATCCCTACAAAGGCAAAGAGCGAGATTATCCTGTCAAGGAGCTTTCCGCTGTAAACCCCCGCAATAATGCCGAGGGGAACGGAAAGAAGCCACGAGATGAGAAAGCTTGAAACTGTCAGCTCAAGCGTGTTTAACAGCCTTTCACCCATAAGGTCGAGGACGGGTTTGTGGTAGGAGAACGAGTATCCGAGGTTGAAGTGGAGGGCGTTAACGAGCCAGTGGAGGTACTGGA
>CAZIVU010000114.1:0-3655 GCA_964542865.1 uncultured bacterium
GGCTCTACATACTCGAGAAGATGAACGCCGTTATCTCAAAGCCGAGAGAGGAGATCTCGCCCTTTGCTCCGAGGATAATCTCAACGAAGATAGCCCCCGAGAAGGTCAGGGAGCTGATCGGTCCCGGAGGGAAAACGATAAAGATGATAATAGAGAAGTCCGGAGCGAAGATAGATATAAAGGAGGATGGCGTTGTTCTTCTATCCGCTCCAACGGAGGAGGCGGCACTGAAAGCCATGAGGATGGTTGAGAGCGTTGCGGGAACTGTGAACGTTGGCAACGTTTACCTCGGAAAGGTGACAAGGATTGAGAACTACGGCGTATTCGTTGAGTTCCTTCCCGGGAAGGTCGGGCTTGTTCACATATCGAAAGTTCCTCCAAAGATAAAGGAAAACCTCTTTGAGAACATCAAAATCTCAGATGTTCTCCCGGTGAAGATTATCGGCTTCGACCAGATGGGAAGGCCAAAGCTCAGCATGGTTGACGTCACGGAGGAGGAGAGGAAGAGGGCCTGGGAAGAGGGGGGATTTTACTCGAAGGAGGGTTAGGTGTTTAACTGGGCTGCAGGGTGGATCCACGCAAGGGGAAGGAGGATAGAGTTCGGGGATGACTACCTTGACGTTGCTGTAAAACTTCTCGATACCCTTGGAGGCAAGCTTACCCACAGCGACAGGACGTTTACGTATACCGTGGAGAGCGTTCCCCGGATTGCCATAACGGATATAGACTTTGTAAGGGGTGTCTTTGAGGCTTCTGGGGTGTGGGGGAATGAGACGGTTTTCATCCCGAGGGTTGACGTTGACGTTTTGAGCGTGATTGAGCCTTTCTCTCCCAAGGTTGTTGATGACGGCTACTTCCTATTGGGGGATATGGCAAACCTTTTCCTCCACGCCATATACGACGTTGAGACGGAGGCAAGGTCAAACTACTGCTTTGAGAAGTTCCTCTCCCACATATACGGGGAGCCCTGGAGCAGGAAGTTTATAGAGTTCTCCCTTGAGGAGGGAGCCCTTCACCCGTTCAAGAAGAGGGTATCCGATACGGGATGGGACCTTTTCCTGATCAAGCTCATAGATAAGGAGGGAGATTTCTACTTCTACGACACGGGGGTAAGGGTAAAGCCTCCCGCTGGCTACTACCTTGACCTTGTTCCAAGGTCAAGCCTTTCAAAGAGCGGTTTCATGCTTGCAAATTCCGTCGGGATTATCGACATGACCTACAGGGGAACGATAAAGGTCCCCCTCTTCAAGTTTGACAGGTCAAAGCCCGACCCGGAGCTTCCCTTCAGGGCTGTCCAGCTTATACCGAGGAGGTATTACCCCGTTGAGATGAGGGAGGTTAAAAGCCTCAATGAGACCCACAGGGGGGAGGGCGGCTTCGGTAGCACCGGGTAGGAGAGTTTATGATACCTCTGAAGGACATAAATCCGAGCAGGAGAACCCCCGTTGTAACCATCCTGATAATCCTTGCCTGCTCCCTCGTCTTCCTCTACGAGGTATCCCTCGGAAACCTCTTCCCCGTTTTCATAAGGATGTTCGGCGTCATCCCCTATGAGGTTGTTCACGGCGTTGATATTCCCCCTCCGGATCCGCTGACCCCCTACGGGAACCTTATAGCTCACCAGTACATCCACGGAGGGTTCCTCCACATTCTCGGGAATCTGCTTTTCCTGTGGATTTTCGGGGATAACGTTGAGGACAGGTTTGGAAGGCTGAGGTTCCTCATATTCTACTCCCTATGCGGTGTTGTTGCCGCCCTGACTCAGGTCTTTGCGGCTTCCTCTTCAACACTTCCCCTGATAGGGGCTTCCGGGGCGATAAGCGGCGTTCTCGGGGCTTACATGCTCCTCTTTCCCGATGCGAGGATTGTAACGCTCATATTCCTTGGCTTCTTCATAGACATCATCGCTATAAGGGCTTACATCTGGATAATCATCTGGTTCATCATCCAGTTCTTCAACGCCCTTGCGACCTACAACGCCTCAGCTCTTGGAGGGGTTGCGTGGTTCGCCCATCTGGGAGGTTTCCTGACAGGAATCCTCCTTACAGGCTTCTTCCTCCCAAGGAAGCACGCCCGTTAGCTTTACACGGGCTCTTTTTGGTAATAATATAAATCAATTACCGCTTCAGGAGGACGGATTGAAGGAGAAGCTCTACATATTTGATACAACCCTGAGGGATGGGGAGCAGACTGCCGGCGTTAACCTTACGGTCAGCGAGAAGGTTCAGATAGCAAAACAGCTTGAGAGGCTTGGTGTTGATGTGATTGAGGCTGGATTTGCAGTAAGCTCCCCTGCCGACTTTGAGGCGATTGAGAGGATATCAAGGGAGGTGAAGGGTTCAACGGTCTGCTCCCTTGCAAGGGCTGTTGAGAAGGACATAAGGGTCGCCTGGGATGCCCTCAAGGATGCAGAAAAGCCGAGGATTCACACGTTCATAGCGACCTCCGACATCCACCTTAAGTACAAGCTGAAGATGACGAGGGATGAGGTTCTGAGAAGGGCTGTTCAGGCGGTCAGGCTGATAAGGGATGTGAGCGGGGGAAGGGCTGAGGTTGAGTTCTCGGCTGAGGATGCTGTAAGGACAGACCCCAAGTTCCTTTACGAGGTAATAGAGGCTGTGATAGATGCAGGGGCGGACGTTGTAAACATACCTGATACCGTTGGCTACGCAATTCCCGATGAGTGGTATGAGAGGATCCTCTCCATAAGGGAGAGCGTTCCGAACATAGGAAAGGTTATCCTCAGCGTCCACTGCCACAACGACCTTGGGCTTGCAACGGCAAACTCCCTCATGGCTGTCAAGGCTGGAGCGAGGCAGGTTGAGTGTACAGTGAACGGCATCGGCGAAAGGGCGGGGAACGCTGCAATGGAAGAGATAGTCATGGCTGTAAAGGTGAGACACGACCAGTTCCCGGTGTTCACGGATATTGATACGACCCAGATCTACAGGACATCCCAGCTTGTCAGCAGGCTCACAGGGATGATAATCGCAAAGAACAAGCCCATAGTTGGTGATAACGCCTTTGCCCACGAGTCGGGAATTCACCAGCACGGTGTCCTCTCAAAGAGGGAGACCTATGAGATTATGAAGCCTGAGGACATAGGGCTTAAGGAGTCAAAGATCGTTTTGGGGAAACACTCCGGAAGGCACGCCTTCAAGAAGAAGCTTGAGGAGATGGGTTTTGAGCTTTCGGAGGAGCAGATCGATGAAGCCTTCAGAAGGTTCAAGGAGCTGGCGTCAAGGAAGAAGGAGATATACGACGTTGACATTGAGATGATAGTTGAGGGGATGGAGGGTGAGCAGGAGAGGAGGTACAGGCTCCTCTACAATCAGGCTGTGAGCGGTGAGGGGATAATCCCGTCTGCGACCGTGAAGATTGCCACGCCCGAAGGGGAGAAGCTCGGGCTTGCCGTTGGGAACGGACCCGTCGATGCGACCTACAGGGCTATAAAGAACGCTCTTAACCTTGGAGAGGATATACAGCTCAGGGATTTCAAGATAAGGGCTCTGACCGCCGGGACGGATGCCTTTGCCGAGGTTTTCGTAACCCTTGAGCATGAGGGGATGAGGGCAAGCGGAAGGGGAATTGACCCTGACATTGTCAGGGCTTCAGCACTTGCCTTCCTTGAAGCCCTTGACAGGCTTGAGAGGAG
>CAZIVU010000115.1:0-3632 GCA_964542865.1 uncultured bacterium
TTTACAACAGCAGCATCAACTCCGCTCTCCTTCAGGATCTCAGCAGCCTTGAGGGACTGGTAAACCTCCCAGCCAACGGCGATGATTGCAACATCCCTTCCATCTCTTAAAACCTCCCAGCTTCCCACGGGAACCTGTCTGAAGCCTTCCGCCCGAACGCCGTACCCCTTTCCCCTCGGATACCTTATTGCAAAGGGAAGACCCGATGCCACAGCGGTAAAGAGGAGGTCTTTAAGCTCACGTTCATCCTTCGGGGCGGAGACTATCAGGTTTGGTACCGTCCTCAGGTACGACAGGTCAAAGCTCCCGTGGTGTGTTGGGCCATCCTCCCCGACAATCCCTGCCCTGTCAACCGCAAAGATAACGGGAAGGTTCTGAAGAGCAACGTCATGGATGATCTGGTCGTATGCCCTCTGAAGGAAGGTTGAGTATATAGCAACAACGGGTTTCAAGCCCTCCCTTGCAAGACCGGCTGCAAAGGTAACGGCATGCTGTTCGGCAATGCCCACGTCAAAGTACCTTTCAGGAAACCTCTCCCCAAACCTGTCAAGCCCGGTCCCGGACGGCATGGCTGCAGTTATCGCAACGATATCCCTATCTACCTCCGCAAGCTCAATCAGAGCCTGAGAGAAAACGGAAGTGTAGGTCGGAGCGGAGACCGCTGCCCTCACCTTGGGTGAAACTCCGTGAAACTTATCCGGCTTCTCCTCGGCAGGTCTGTACCCTTTCCCCTTCTTCGTTAAAACGTGAACGAGGGTAGGTCCTTTCATCAGGGAGACGCTCTTCAGCGTTTGGATAAGGGTGTCTATGTTATGCCCATCTATCGGTCCAACGTACCTGAAACCCAGCTCCTCAAAGAGCATCCCCGGAGGGAAAAGCCCCTTTAAGATGAGGTCTTCAACCCTTTTCAGCCTCCTGTAGACCCTCTCCCCGAAGACCCTCTTCGTCACGCTCTCAAGCCTCTCCTTAACCCTCCTCAGTGTCTGTCCCGTCGTGATCCTCACCAGGTACTTTGAGATTGCACCTATGTTCCTTGATATGGACATCTCGTTGTCGTTTAAAATAACTATGAGGTCATCGCCGAGCTGTCCGGCATTGTTAAGTCCCTCGTAAGCCTCCCCAGCCGTCATAGCCCCATCCCCGATGACTGCTACTGCGTGCCCTTTCTCTCCCTTCATCCTCTTGGCAACCTTTATCCCGAGAGCTGCCGATATGGAGGTGCTGCTGTGACCGGTTCCAAAGGCATCGTACCTGCTCTCGCGGATGGACGGGAAACCGGATATACCGCCATACTGCCTAAGGGTCTTGAACTTTTCCCTCCTTCCAGTCAGTATCTTGTAGGCGTATGACTGATGCCCGACGTCCCAGACTATGGCATCCTCAGGCGGGGAGAAGACACTAAGGAGGGCAACTGTAAGCTCAACAACGCCAAGGGAGGAGGCAAGGTGGCCCCCCGTCCTCTCAACAACCTCAATTATGTAGCTCCTGACCTCATCGGCAAGGAGCTTAAGCTCCTCGGAGTTCAGTTTTTTTACATCTTCAGGACCGTTTACCCTCTCAAGAACCAAACTTCCGCTCCAAAAAGAAACTACCAGGAATTTATTTATCCTTTAATGCTCCCGTCAAGCTAATATCCCCTTTCACAGATGAACCTTGCAACCATTATCAGATTTTCCGCTCCCTTTCCGAAACGCTCAACAGAGGATATCGCCCTCTCAACCTCTTCCCTTGCCCTCCTCATTGAACCCTCAACGCCGAAAAACCTGACAAACGTGAGTTTACCCCTCTCAACATCGGAGCCTGCAGATTTCCCTAAGACCTCCGTTTTACTCACAACGTCAAGAACATCATCCACTATCTGGAATGCAAGCCCGATACTCCTCCCGTAAACCCTCAGCGCCGAAATCTCATCCTCACCAGCACCCCCGGAGATGGCGCCGGAAACGGCTGAAGCCTCTATCAGCCTTCCGGTCTTGTGCCTGTGGATAAAGAGGAGCTCCTCAAGGGACACGTCCTCCCTACCCTCAGCATCCATATCGCACTGCTGTCCCAAAACCATACCCTCCATACCGGAAGCTGCGGATACCTCCTCCATAACCCTAACCTTCCTCTCACAGTCAAAATCCCAGCCTGAAAGAACCTCAAACGCCCTGTTAAGAAGAGCATCCCCGGCCAGTATGGCTGACGACTCCCCGAACTCCACCCAGGTTGTCGGCTTCCCCCTCCTCAACCTGTCGTTATCAAGGGCTGGAAGGTCATCGTGTATCAGGGAGTAGGTGTGTACCATCTCTATGGCACAGGCGGGAATAAGCGCATCATCCCAGGAACCCCCGACAGCCTCACAGGAGGCAAGGCAGATAGCGGGCCTTACCCTCTTCCCCCCTGAGGTAACCGAGTAGAGAACCGCATCGTAGAGCTTCTTCCCGAAGGGCGGGGAGCCTGGAAGGAGCTCCAAAAGCTTATCGTTCACTGCCCTTTGAACGCTCCTGAGGAAGTCCTCAAGTCCCATCAGAAGAACCTCCTTTCCTCCCCCCTGAGGAGCCTCAATATGTTAGAGTGGTGCTTGACTACGACAACGGCAGCAACTAAGGAAACGGTAAGCAGATCGCCGGGTGCCCTTGAGCTAAATACCGCGAAGGCAAAGGGAAACGCAGAGACGGATAGGATGGAGCTCAGGGAAACGTACCTCGTAACGAGCAGCGTAACCACAAAGATCAGGAAGGAAATGAGCGTTGCAGGAGGCGATATGAAGATGAAGGCACCGAGGGAGGTTGCCACACCCTTGCCTCCCCTAAAGCCGAGGAAGGGGGAGAAGCAGTGACCAACCACCGATAGGGCACCGCAGATAAGGAGATCCCTGAAGGGAAGTCCGAAGTGGGATGCTGCAAAGACGGGGATGAAGCCCTTAAGGGCGTCAAGAAGCAGCACGAGAAGACCGTAACCCTTCCCTAAAACCCTTGAAACGTTTGTGGCTCCAATATTTCCGCTTCCCCTCTCCCTGACGTTCACCCCCTTCAGCAACCCAACTATGTAGCCAAAGGGGATGGAACCGGAGAGAAAGGCGAGGACGAAGAAAACCACCTTAAACCTCTCCAACGTACTTCAAAAAGTAGTTCACTCCCGATACAAGGGCAACAAGGGCTGAGAGGATAACCATGAACTCTCCCGCTGTCCTGAACCCGGCGAGGAGGATGAGGATGGATGCCATGATGAGGAAGGTCTTGACCTTTCCAAGCCTATCGGCAGGAATTATCACCCCCTTCGAAGCGGCAACAGCCCTTAAACCTGTAACTGCCTGCTCCCTCGCAACTATGAGCACAACCGAATAGGGGTCACACATCTTGACGTAGGAGAGGGATATGAGGAGCGCACTTGTCAGCACCTTATCCGCAATGGGGTCAAGAAGGGTACCCATGCCTGTAACGCCGCTGTAACGCCTCGCAACAAACCCATCCATGTAGTCGGTAATCGCTGATAGAACGAAGAGAAAGAGGGAAATCCTCATAAACCCACCAACAACAAGGACAACCATAACGGGAACGAGAAGCACCCTCAAGAACGTAAGCAGGTTCGGGAGGGCTCTCATCTAAACCCTCATGGGCATGATAACGCACTTAAGCTCAGGCTCAACA
>CAZIVU010000116.1:0-3561 GCA_964542865.1 uncultured bacterium
CCCTCCTTAAAACGTTGAAGTTGTCAATTCTTCCGGACTTTAAGATCTGTGGAGGGAAATTCTTCCTCAGCTTTAAAACGATGTAGAGGATATCCTCTGAAGCTGACGGGAACCTCTTGCCCGGCGCGATGGTGCAGCTCTTCCCCTTAGGCCTTCCCCTGTATACCTTTCCATCCGATGTTATGAACAGGACCTCACTTGCGCTGCACCTTTTAAGCTTTACGAACGGCTTGAAAAAGAGCCTGCTACCCCTCTCAACCCTTATCCAGCCAGTCTGGGAAAGCGCCGCTGCCGGGATCAGGAGAAGAGGGATCAGGAACCTCATCAGTAAGCCCCCTCCATCTTGAGAACGGATTTTGCGGTTTTGAGGAGGAGAACAACGTCCAGCCAGAGCGACCAGTTGAGGACGTACCAGACATCCAGGTTAACCCTGAACTCATAGTCGGTGTTGCTCCTCCCGGATACCTGCCAGAGTCCCGTTATCCCCGGCTTCACCTGAAAGTAGAACTCCGCCATCTCCCCGTAGTACTTCTCAATTTCCTCCATCACAACAGGCCTTGGGCCAACAAGGCTCATCTCTCCCTTCAGTACGTTTACTATCTGGGGAATCTCGTCGAGCGACGTTTTCCTGAGGAACTTTCCGACCCTCGTTATTCTCGGGTCGTTCTTGAGCTTAAAGCTCCTCTCCCATTCCCTCCTTGCGTTCTCATCCCTTTCAAGTATCTCCTTCAGCCTTCTGTCCGCATCGGCGTACATGCTCCTGAACTTCAGAACCTTTATCCTCCTCCCGTTCTGTCCAACCCTTTCGTGGCTGAAGAATACGGGTCCCCTTGAGTCAAGCTTTATCGCAACCCCGATTACCCCCATAAGGGGAAGGAGGATGGGGAGGAGGCTGACGGAGACTGCAAGGTCAAACCCCCTCTTCAGAGCCCTCCTAAGGGGGGACTTTAGGTTGTTGTTTACCTTTATAAGGAAGAGCTGCTGCATGAAAAGGTGGTAGAGCTCGCTGTTGAGCAGGGATACCCCCTTTATGTCCGGAACGACAAAGAGGTTCTTAACGTATTTCTGGAGGCTGCTGCTCAGCCTTAAAAGCTCATCCCTTGAAAGTGTAGGGATGGAAATAACTGCAGCCCTTATGCCCTTACCCTCAAGGCAGCTAAGGTCGTTCGGGCTACCGATAACTTCAAGCCTTTTCCCGTTTACTTCAACCTCCCCCTCTTTGTCGTCGAGGAAACCGACAACGCTGTAGCCGACGAACCAATCGTTCATGAGCCCTTCCGCCGTCAGCCTTGCCGATTCGCCGGTGCCTGCTATTATCAGGTTTTCCCTCCAGAGTCCGAGCCTGTAGAGGACGTACTTGCCTGCATACCTTAGGAGGGGAAAGAGGAATACGCCGTAAAGCCAGAGAAAGCCAACAGTCAGCCTTGAGAGCCTGTCCGTCAGCTTTCCCATGGATACGATGGCAAAGACAACGACCGTTGAGATGGTTATGGCTTTCAGGAGCTCTCTGACCTCATCCCAGAACGGGAGCCTTTTTGAGTAGAGCCTTTCATAGGCTATGAAGAGAATAAAGGTAAGGGGTATCCACCAGAGCTTCAGGAAGTAGGAGAAGGGGAGCTGGAACCTAACCGGGAACGTCAACACCTCATCGAGGTATCTCCTTGTTGTGTATGCAAGGAAGAGCGAAAGGTAGAACGACGTGAGATCAACGGCTACGAGGGAAAGCCTGCTTGTCCACTCCTTAACCACTAATATCTCCTGTTCCTCTCCCAGTTCCAGGCGGTCTCTATTATATACTCAAGGTCATCGTGCTCCGGCTTCCAGCCGATGGTCTCTTTTATTTTTGAGCAGTCTGCAACGAGGATTGGAGGATCACCTTCCCTCCTTTCTGTCTCTACAACCCTGAAATCCCTCCCCGTTACCCTCTTTGCGGTATCTATCACCTCCTTTACCGAGTAACCGTGCCCGTACCCGCAGTTCATAGCCATGCTTTCTCCTCCGTCCATCAGGTACTGGAGGGAGAGGATGTGGGCTTTTGCAAGGTCGTTAACGTGGATGAAGTCCCTTATACAGGTTCCGTCCGGGGTCGGGTAATCCGTTCCGAAGACTTTTACGCTTTCCCTTTCCCCCTTCGCCGCCTTGAGTATTAGCGGGATAAGGTGAGTTTCAGGGTTGTGGCTCTCCCCGATTGCCCCGCCCGGGTCTGCCCCTGCTGCGTTGAAGTACCTGAGTGAGACGTACTCTATTCCGTAAGACCTGCTTGCATCTTCAAGGGCTTTCTCGACAAAAGCCTTTGACTGTCCGTAGGGGTTTATCGGCTTTGTTGTTTCCGTTTCCGGTATCGGCACTTTTTTAGGATTTCCGTAAACTGCAGCCGTTGATGAGAATATGAGCCTTTTAACGCCGCTCTTTGCCATGGATTTAACAAGGCTTAAAGTATTGCAGGTATTGTTGATGTAGTACTTTAAAGGGTTCCTGACGGAATCTGCAACCTCTATAAAGGCAGCAAAGTGCATGACCGCATCTGGCTTGAAGCTTTCAATGATGTTCTCGATATTCCTGACGTTTTCAACTACGAGCTTTCCGTGTAGAACAGCCTCCCTATGTCCCTTTGAGAGGTCATCCACAGTAACGATTTCGTATCCGCTTTCCCCGAGAAGTTTGACAACGTGGCTTCCTATATACCCCGCCCCGCCTGTAACCAGTACTCTCACTTTAGCCAACCTGCCACCTCCTCTCTCCAGTCCGGTATTTCAACGTTCAGCTCTTCCGCGAGTCTCCTGTTGCTCATTGCTGAGAACTTCGGTCTCCTTGCAGGCAGGTTGAACGTTCTGCTTGGAACCGGATGAACAACTACATCAATTCCTTTCAGTAAAATAACCTCTTTAGCCCACTCATACCTTGAAGCATAGCCTGAGTTTGTCAGATGGAATAGCCCGGTCAACCCGCTTCTTAGAGCTTTGAGGGTTAACTTGACAATCGTTCTTGTAGATGTCGGAACTGATACCTCATCGCACGATACATCTATCGATTCCCTTCCCTTTGCCCAGCTCACCACTTTCTCGATGAAATTTCTTTTCCCTCTACCGTAAACCCAGCTTACCCTGAATATGAGGAAGTCGTCCGTTTCCTCTTTTACTGATCTCTCCCCCAAGAGCTTGCTTTTCCCATAGTTGTTTATGGGGTGTGGCTCATCATCTTCCGTGTAAAAGGTTTTCTTTCGCCCGTCAAATACGTAGTCCGAGCTGTAGTGGACAAGGAAGGCGTTAAATCTCCTACAAGCAGAGGCAACGTTCCTTGCACCGGTGTCGTTGACCCTGATCGCATCGTGAAACCTTTTCTCCGCTTCATCCACGAGGTTATAAGCCGCACAGTTTATAACAATGTCCGGCTTTATGGTGTCAAAAGTTCTCATTACCTGGTCTAAATCCGATACATCACACTCCCCCTTCCCCATTCCAACCCATTCGCAGTTTTCAATTGAGAGCTGCCTTGAAAACTCGGTTCCAAGCTGACCATTTGCACCAAGGATAAGGTATCTCATCCTTTTTTCAGCCCCCT
>CAZIVU010000117.1:0-3503 GCA_964542865.1 uncultured bacterium
CCTCTGAGCGTGATAATGCTACTTATTGCTACGGGTATCGGCTTTCTCGACATCATCTTTTCGAAAGGGTACATGGAGGAGGATGAGTCTCCCCAGAGGTACTTCTTTGAGATACTCTTCTTCATCGGCTCCATGGTTGGGCTTGTCCTCGTTGATAACCTCATAGGGCTTTACATGTTCTGGGAGGGTGTCGGGCTTGCCTCGTACCTTCTCATCGGGTACTGGTACTGGAAGAAGAGCGCCGCTGAGGCAGCCCTTAAGGCGTTTGTGATGACGAGGTTCGGCGATGTTTTCATGCTTGCCGGGATTATTGTCTGCTGGTACTTCCTCGGCACGGTAAACTTTCAGGAGCTGAACGGTTTGAGCGCAGCCGGCGCCTTTGCCGTCAAGCTGGGTTTCATAGCCTCGTTCCTGCTCTTCATAGGTGCAATCGGGAAGTCCGCACAGTTTCCGCTTTTCCCGTGGCTTCTTGATGCCATGGAGGGTCCGACAACCGTTTCAGCCCTTATCCACGCCGCAACGATGGTCAATGCCGGTATATACATGGTTGCAAGGCTTTTCCCGTTCTTTGACTACTCCCACGCCCTCATAGTTGTTGCCTTCGTTGGAGCCATTTCGGCCTTCATAGGTGCTACAGGTGCAACTGCCCATACCGAGATAAAGAAGATACTTGCCTTTTCAACGATGGAGCACCTTGCTCTGATGTTTGTCGGTCTCGGCGTTGGCTCCCTCGGAGCAGGTATTTTCCACCTGACAAGCCATGCCATATTTAAGGCTCTCCTTTTCCTCTCGGCAGGTGCCGTTATACACATGGCTCACCACGTTAAGGATGCTTTCAAGTTTGGAGGGCTTTTCAAGTACATGCCTCAAACGGGAATCCTTTTCCTCATAGGTTCTCTGTCGCTTGCCGGTATTCCTCCCTTCAACGGTTTCTTCAGCAAGGACTGGATACTTGCCGAGGCTTTCCACAGCAACCCGATAGTTTTTGGCCTTACGTTCCTCTCTGCGGTTCTCTGTATCTTCTACATATTCAGGCTCTGGTTTGTCGTGTTTACGGGTCAGCCTTCTGACGTTTCAAAGCACACAAAGGAAGCTTACTCCGTTATGCTCGTTCCCCTCTATATTCTTGCAGCGTTCACGCTTATAACGGCTTTCTACAAGGAGCAGATAGTTCACTTCCTGTTAGGTCATGTTCCCGAGGAGCACGTTTACGCAAACCTGTTGGTTGTCACGTTTGTGACGATGTTCGTTCTGTTCCTCGTATCGTTCATGATCTACTACAGGCGTTCTTGGTCAACGGAAAAGCTCCTTGCAAATCCTCTGGGAGGTGCCTTAAACGAGTTCCTGTTTAAGGGATGGCTCTTTGACGACGGAATAAAGTGGCTCTGCAGGAACGTTTTCTACGGTTCATTTGCAAAAGCTGTAGAATGGGTTGATGTTCACATCGTTGACGGGGCAGTAAACGGCACGGCGAAGCTTTCCCTCTACTGCTGGGATAGGTGCAGGAAAGTGCAGACCGGTGATGTTATTGACTACCTTACCTACTTTGTTGCGGGCGTTATCGTTCTGATTTTCCTGATATCGATAGTGTAGGAGGAGAGGATGATTCTTCTTAGCATGATTCTTGTTCCCATAGTTCTGGCTCCTTTAGCCTACTTTTCGGAGAGGCTCGACAGGGGTTATCCGAGGTACGTTTCGCTTGCAGCATCCATCTTCCTTATCGCCGGGGTTGCTTTCCTGATAGCGAAATACCCGGGAAACGGCTTTGCTTTTGAGGAATCATTCCCCATCTATGCCTCATGGGATTTTAACCTTCACCTTATGGTTGACGGGATATCCATAACGCTTCTTGCCGTAACTGCTTTCCTTGCGCTTACCGTTACGCTCTCCTCGTGGCACGTTGAAAGGCCGGGAGCTTACTTTTCACTGATCCTTGCATTCCTGGGTCCCATGGTAGGGGTTTTCTCCTGCGAGAACCTCCTGTGGTTCTTTATCTTCTGGGAGTTTACCCTTATTCCTATGTTCTTCCACATAGGTATATGGGGTGCTGAGAACAGGATATACGCCGCAGTTAAGTTCATAATCTATACCCACGTTGCAAGCGTCTTTCTCCTGTTAGGTATTATCATCCTCTACCTTCATACGCACACGTTTGAGTTCACAAGCCTTGTCGGTGCTCACCTCTCACCGGGTATCGCAAAGCTTATATGGGCTTTCATGTTTATAGGTTTTGCCGTTAAGATGCCCGTTGTTCCATTCCACACGTGGCTTCCGGATGCCCACGTTCAGGCTCCGTCACCGATATCCGTATTCCTTGCCGGTCTCCTCCTGAAGATGGGTGCCTACGGACTTTTGAGGTGGGGAGTTTTCATGATGCCGCAGACGGCGAAGTTCTACGCTCCTCTAATGGCTGCAATAGCTCTTATCACCATATTTTACGCTGGTTTCAGGGCACTCGCCGAGGACCACATAAAGAGGATGGTCGCCTATTCGAGTATAAATCACATGGGCTTTGTCCTTTTGGGGCTTTCGGCAATCACGGCTGCGGGAATATCTGCCGCTCTGTTCGAGATGGTTGGGCACGCCCTGATAATCTCAATCCTCTTCATGATTGCAGGTTACGTTCACCACAAAACGCATACGTGGTACATATCTGAGCTTGGCGGGATAATGAAGAGGATCCCGGGGCTTATGACGATGTTTGTTATAGGGGTTCTCGCAGCAGTGGGGCTTCCGGGAACGGCAGGCTTCATAGGGGAGCTCTCCGTTATGGTTGCTGCATTTGACTACTACGGTTGGGTTATGGTTGTTGTTCCCCTTGCAAGCGCGCTCGGTGCCGGTTTCTTCATATGGATGCTCCAGAGAGCCGTCTTCGGTCCTTTAAGGGAATCGCTTGCGAACCTGAAGGACCTGAAGGAGCTTCCAATGGTGGAGAACATCCCTCTTGCCATGTACATCGGGGCTTTTATCATTGCCGGGATTGTTCCCTCTGTCGTGTTTAACCTTTTCAATCCCGTTGTGAACTCGTTTGCTCAATTTCTAAAGTAGGGGGTTAAAGGTGAGCATAAGCTATCTTTTGAGTGCGTTGATTTTAGCCCTTATGGGGACATTCCTTCCCGTGATCAACAGGTTTTTGAAGGTTAACAGGGTGGCCTCCATCCTGATAATCTCTGCAAGCTATCTGGTATCCATAGTTTGCCTTCTCTGGCCCACAGGAAAGTCTATACTTGGAGGTTTCTTCGTATCCGATACCCTATCCATGTTCATGTCCCTGCTGATTCTCATCTCCTCGTGGATGGTTGCCCTCTCCATATTCAAGCTGCTTGAGGAGGACAGGTTCATAGTTGAGCTTATATCTGCCTTGATGGTATCTACTGTTGGTGCCATTTTTCTCATATCGAGCGAGAACTTCGTCTCGTTATTCATATCCATGGAGCTTATGACGCTGCCAACCTACCTTATGGTTCTCTTCCTGTTTGATGATAGCTCAATTGAGGCAGGGG
>CAZIVU010000118.1:0-3489 GCA_964542865.1 uncultured bacterium
GTTGCTATGGAGAGAAAAGTTTACCTGATAGATGGAACGAGTTTCGCCTACAGGGCTTTCTACGCCATACCCCACCTCTCAACCTCGAAGGGCCTTCCGACAAACGCCGTTTACGGTTTCATGAGGATGTTCTTCAAGCTCATCAAGGAGCTGAAGCCAGATTACCTTGGGGTTGCCTTTGATGTTGGTAGGGCGACGTTCAGGGAAAAGATCCTGGAGACTTACAAAGCGAACAGGAAACCTGCTCCCGACGATTTCAAGGTTCAGCTTCCGTGGATTAAGAGGTTCCTTGAATGCCTTGGGGTAAAGGTTCTTCAAAGAGAAGGGTTTGAGGCTGATGACGTTATAGGAACGGTTGCGAAGAAGCTGGCAGAGAAGGGGATAAAGGTTGTCATTGTTACTCCTGATAAGGATATGAGACAGCTCATAGATGAGAACATCTCCGTTCTTTCCGTTTCCCAGAGGGGAGGAGCTTCAAAGCTTTACGACCTTAAGACGTTTATGGAGGAGTACGGCTACCATCCTTCAAAAATTCCTGATGTTTTCGCCCTCTCCGGCGATACCGTTGATAACATTCCGGGAGTTCCCGGTTTCGGTGAGAAGACGGCATCCTCCCTCATAAAGAAGTTCGGCTCGGTTGAGGAGCTGTACAGGAACCTTGATAGGGTCGGTGAGAAGAGGAGGAAGCTTCTTGAGGAGAACAGAGAGATGGCCTTCAAGAGCAAAGAGCTTGCAACGATAGACACGTCCGTTCCCGTTGAGGTGAGCGTTGATGACTTGAAGCTGCGTTCCCCGGACGCCGACTGCTTGAAGGAGGTGATAGCCGAGCTTGAGATGAAAAGCCTTCTCTCTGAGGTAGCTTCAATATACCCTGACTTGAGTTTGGGGCACGGCTTGAAGCCGTCAAGGGAGGTTAAAAGGGGTGAGTTCCTGAGCAGCGTTCACTCCGACCTCTTCAGCCTTCCCGAGCTTGTGTTCATAGTTGATGGGAAACCCGTTATTGCAGGTAAAGGTTTCCACTTCACTCCAAGGATGGAGGAGGTTCCCTCCCTCCTCCCGGACAGGGGAAAGGTTTACGTATTTGACCTCAAATCCCTCTACCACCTCTTTGGCGATGCGATTTTAGGAAAGCCCCTTCTTGACGTTTCCCTTGCAGACTACCTCCTCAACCCCCTCTCGAAGGACTTTTCCCCGAGGGCGGTTTTTGAGAGGAACCTTGACGTTGCCCGAATCGATGACCTGATTCCGATTTCACACTACGGGATAGATGTTGGAAGGAAAGTTCTATCTGAGCTTAAGAGGGAAAACCTTTTCAACCTTTACTCAGAGATTGAACTTCCCCTCTCCTACGTCCTCTACAGGATGGAGAGGAGGGGAGTTCTCTTCGATATCCCCTACCTTAAGTCCCTGAAGGAGGAGATAGCGGAGAGAGTGGAGGAGGTTGAGAGGGAGATATTCAGGATTGCAGGGGAAGAGTTCAACGTGAACTCCCCGAAGCAGCTTTCAAGAGTCCTGTTTGAGAAGATGTCAATTCCCCCCGTTAAGAGGACTAAATCCGGCTACTCAACGGACGTTGAGGTTCTTACAACCCTGTCCCTGAAGGGCTACAGGATTGCTGAACTCCTCCTTGACTACAGGAGGTACTCAAAGCTCATGGGAACGTTCGTTGACGGGATTTTGAAGAGGGCGGACGGGGATGGAAGGGTTCACACGACGTTTATTCAGACGGGAACGGCGACGGGGAGGCTTTCAAGCGTTGAACCGAACCTCCAGAACCTTCCCGTTTACGATGAGTTCTCAAAGAGGATAAGGCATGCCGTCGTATCCCCGGATGGTTTCTCCCTCCTCTGGGCTGACTACTCCCAGATTGAGCTGAGGGTTCTTGCCCACCTCTCGGCTGACGAGAGGCTCATCGAGGCGTTCAGGGCTGGTTCGGACATACACAGGCAGACGGCATCCTTCCTCTTCAACGTTTCCCCCGAAAGCGTTGATGACAGGATGAGGAGGGTTGCAAAAATGGTTAACTTCGGGATCATTTACGGGATGAGTCCTCAGGGGCTTTCCCAGAGGCTCGGGATCCCCGTGGATGAGGCTGAGGATTACATAAGGAGGTACTTTGATACGTTCAGCGGGGTTAAGGGGTACATCGAGTCTGTAATAGATGAGGCTCACGAGAAGCTCTTTGTCAGAACCCTCTTTGGCAGGAGAAGGCCCGTGCCGGAGCTCCTGTCAAAGAGCAAGAACATGAGGAAGTTCGGGGAAAGGGCTGCCTTCAACGCCGTCATTCAGGGGACAGCCGCCGACATAATGAAGCTCTCCATGGTAAACCTCTTCAACGAGCTGAAGGGTATCGATTCCCACATGGTTCTCCAGGTTCACGATGAGGTTGTCGTTGAGGTTCCCGATGGGAGGGTGAAGGAGGCAAAGGAGGTTGTCAGGGAGGTGATGGAGAACTCGGTAAGCCTTTCCGTTCCCCTATCGGTTGACGTTAAGGTGGGTAAGCATTGGAGCTGAGGCGGAGGTGGAGAAACTTCAGTGAGATGGTTCCGGAGTTCGTTGAGGATTTCCTCAGCGAAAACTTTGAGAGGGAGCCGCTCCTCCTTGAAGTGGAGAGGGTTGCAAGGGAGAGGAAGATTCCCATACTCCTTCCGTCTGCAGCGAGCTTTCTCAGGCTCCTGTGCAGGCTAATTTCCCCGGAGAGAATACTTGAGGTGGGGACGGGAATAGGCTACAGCACCCTTAACATGCTCTTTGCGCTCGGTGGAAACTGTAAGGTGATAACTGCTGATACAAACCTTGAAAGGTTGAAAATGGCAAGGGAGTTTTTCAGGAAGGCGGGTTTTAACGTTGAATCCATTTACCTTGATGGTTTTTCACTCATGAGGAAATTCCTCTCCAATGGCAGGAAGTTTGACCTGATATTTGTCGATTCGGTTAAGGCCGAGTACCCGTTCTTCAACTATAAAGTTCAGGCGCTTTTGAGCGAAAATGGGGTTGCCGTCTTTGACAACGTCCTCTTCAGGGGATATATCTGCAGGGATGAGTTTCCCGAAAGGTACAGAAGAACCGTTTCCCTCCTGAAGGAGTTTGTCAGAGGCGTTAAGTCCTACCCGAACTTTGATTCCTTCATCGTTCCTGTTGGGGATGGGCTTTTGGTGCTCAAACAAGCGAGCCGTTGTTTATGAAGTTTATGTACTCCTTTATCCCCCTTGCTATGCCTGCTGCAACCTCCTCCTGATACCAGCTCTTGAGGAGCCTGTGCCTGTCCTCCCTGTTCGTCATAAAGCCCGATTCAACGAGGACGGCAGGTCTTCCCGGCGTTTTAAGGACGAGGATGTTCCTCCTCATGTCCCTTATCCCGTTAACAATATCCTCGTTGCTGTGGGCTTTGAGGTTTTTAACTATAAACCTGGCAAGCCTCCTGCTCTCGGCAAACGTTACGGTGCTTGACATGTTTATGAGGAGAGGGCTGACGCTCCAGCACATAAC
>CAZIVU010000119.1:0-3457 GCA_964542865.1 uncultured bacterium
ATGTCGGCAATTTGTATAATTTGGGCAGGAGATGGGATGAAGATACCGAAGTTCCTGATTGTTGCCCTCTTGAGCGTCATCGTTCTGCTTCCGGGCTCGTTCAGCGTCTTTGACAAGGATGAGCCAAAGTACACGGAAGCGGCTTACGAGATGGTGGAGAGCGGGGACTACATAACCCCTTACTACAACTACAGTTACAGGTTTGACAAGCCCATCCTTACCTACTGGCTCATAGCCCTTGGATACAAGCTCTTCGGCGTCAATGAGTTCGGGGGAAGGTTCTTTATATCACTGTTCGGAATGGCAACGGTCATTGCAGTCTTCCTCTGGCTGAGAGGGTTGAAGGGTGAGGATTTTGCGTTCAGGTCATCTCTCATTCTCCTTAGCTCCCTCGACTTTCTGATAATGTCATCGATAGCCATGCCCGACATCGTCCTCACCTCCTTCATAACGCTCTCCCTCATCTCCTTCTATGAGGGCTACAGGAGGGGAAAGGACGTTTACTACGTTGCGGCGTTTGCCTTATCAGGTTTTGCAACGCTGACAAAGGGCCCGGTCGGTATCGTCCTTCCGGGAATTATCGCCGTGACCTACCTCATCCTGAGGAGGGACCTCATAAGGACACTGAGGAGAATACCGTGGGTTTCGGGGGTGCTTGTCTTCACAGCCGTCGTTGCTCCGTGGTACGTTGCAATACTGAAAAAGCACGGCTACCAGTTCTTCAGGGACTTCATAATCTTCCACAACGTACACAGGTTCCTGTCTAAGATACCCGGTCATCCAACCCACTGGTACTACTACCTCATCAACTTCCCGTGGATGTTCTTCCCGTGGTCGGTGGTCTTTCCCTTTGCCATCTGGCACCTTATAAAGAGGGAGAGGCACCACTCCGTAACCGATGATGTACTTCACTTCTGCCTCATCTGGTTCTTCGGCGTCGTTGCGTTCTTTCAGGTTGCCCATACAAAGCTTGCACACTACCTGCTTCCATCATTTCCGGCGTTTGCCGTCATAGTATCGTGGTATATCGAAAGGTTCAGGGAGAGGGCACCCATCCTCATCCTTATTCTCCTTTCAGCGTTTATGTCCGTTGGCTTTGCCGTTCTGCTTAAAGCGAAAGGGCTTCCGGTTATCGTCTCGGCAATCACGGTTCCTTTCGTCCTCTCAACGCTCCTCAGCCTGAGGTTCGGGTTGATGAGCGTTGCCGCGGGTTTCATCTCAACGATGTTCCTCCTGAAGTTCCTTGCACTTCCGTACCTTGAACCGTTCAGGGCAAAGCCGGAGGTCGGAAAGGAGTTGAGAGAGGTTGCGGCAGCGTGCAGCAAATGTAAATTCTACTTTCTGGACTACACAAGCCCCGAAATTGTTTACTACTTTAGAAGTGGAAGGCTTGAGGATGTGAAGCCGGAGAGGGCGAGGAAGCTCCTCTCAAGCGATGAGCCCGTATTCATAGTCACGAGGAAGAACAGGCTCAAAAGGCTGGCAGACGCGGAGTTCTCAATCCTTGAGGAGAGGAAGGAGCTCATCACGGAACACAGAATCGTAATCATCTCCAACAAAGAGGGAGAGAGAGTATGGAGAAGGTTAAAAGCATCTCAATCGTGATACCCATATACAACGAGGAGAGGAACATCCCGATACTCTACGAGAAGCTGAAGTCCGTGCTGAATAGGATTCCTCTGAAACATGAAATCGTATTCGTTGACGACGGGAGCACGGACGGTTCAAGGAAGCTCCTTGAGGAGATTGCGGGGAAGGATGAGAGCGTGAAGGTTGTTGAGTTCTCAAGGAACTTCGGGCAGACACCCGCGATGATGGCAGGAATGGATATCTCAAAAGGGGATGTGATTATCACCATGGACGGCGACCTTCAGAACGACCCGGAGGATATACCGAGGCTCCTTGAGAAGATAGAAGAGGGGTATGACGTTGTCAGCGGCTGGAGGAAAGACAGGAAGGATGCAACGCTCTCGAGGAAAATCCCGTCAAGGATTGCAAACTGGCTGATCGGAAAGCTTACGGGCGTGAAGATTCACGACTACGGATGCACGCTCAAGGCTTACAGGGCAAGTATTCTGAAGAACGTCCGCCTCTACGGAGAGATGCACAGGTTCATACCTGCCATCGTCTCGATGGTAACGGCAACGGACAGGATAGTTGAGATACCTGTAAAGCACCATCCGAGGCTTTACGGGAAGTCAAAGTACGGAATATCAAGGACGCTGAAGGTCATAGTTGACCTGCTTTTCGTCTGGTTCTCAAAGAAGTTCCTCCAAAAGCCGATCCACTTCTTCGGGATTGGGGGGATTCTCCTCCTCATGCTCGGAACTGCCCTGTTCCTCTACCTCGTTGCCGTGAAGCTTATGGGAAATCCCATAGGGGGAAGGCCCCTCCTCATAATCTCCGTCCTCCTCATACTCTCAGGGCTTCAGATGATAACGACGGGAATCGTCAGCGAGATGCTCATGAGAATCTACTTTGAGTCGCAGAACAAGAAACCCTACACGATACGGAGAATCGTTGGCAGGTAAAAGGGCGAATCTGCTCATCTCCCTCCTGATTCTGGCCGCATTCGTTCTCATCCTCATAAGGTACGAGGTATTTGCAAGCGTCAGGAGGATAGTTGAGAACCTCAACCCCCACTTTGTCCTCATCTCCCTCATTCTCTACTCATCAACTTACATATTCAGAGCTTTGAGGTTCAAGCTCTTCTTCAACATCGAAATATCAAAGATGTTCTCCGTGATGTGCGTCCATACGTTTTTCAACAACGTCCTTCCCTTCAGGTCCGGGGAGAGCTCATTCCCGATAATACTGAAGAAGCTGTTTGAGATTCCCCTCACCCAATCCTCAACAGCCCTGCTCATAGCAAGGATTTTTGACCTTTTGACCCTCGCCGTTCTCTTCCTCATCTCACTCACATCCCTGAACGCCATCAGGGGGTGGCTTGTCCTCTTTCCGGTGTCGTTGCTCCTTGCCATCCTTTCCCTCCTCCTGCTCTCCTACAGGCTCCTGTGGAAGTTGAGGAGAAAACACTCAGTCCTTGAAGCCCTCTTCTCGTTCGTGAACTCCTACGTGAGCGGGAGGAACCTCCTCCTGACGATGATCTACTCACTCACAACGTGGTTCCTGAAGTTCTCATCGTTCTTCTTCATTCTGAAAGCCGCAGGGATAGATATCGATTTCCTGAAAACCGTTTTCGTCTCAACGTTCGGAGAGGCAACAACGATACTTCCCGTGCACAGCATCGGGGGATTCGGAACCTATGAAGGGGGGCTTGTTGGAGGCTTCTCACTTGCCGGAATGGACCCAAAAATAGCCCTTTCCATATCCCTCTACTTCCATTCGACACTCCTTCTCATGTCGTTCATCCTCTCGGTTGCCGGCTGGTATTTCCTCTCAAGGCATCGATAATCCTGTCCACGGTCTCATCGGGGGAGATGTTATCCGTCCTCAC
>CAZIVU010000120.1:0-3421 GCA_964542865.1 uncultured bacterium
GGAAAGGGTTTCAAAAGTGCTGTGTCAATAATATGCGATCGGAAAGGGCTTTCCGCATTTTCATCAGGTTACGTCTCTCATAACATCTGCGATGCAGGTAAGCTCAAAACGTGGTCCGTCACGGACATGCTTAAGAGGAAGGGGATTACCTCCGTTCCCCTCTTCATAACGGAGGATGGGAGGGTTTACAGGAGGATGGATGACCTCATAAGGGCGGTCAGATCCTCCCCTCAAGGAGAACCCTGAGCCTCTGCTTCACCTCCTCCGATATGTACTCGGGCTTTGTCTGTATGGCACCGACGAGGGCTGTTCTTGCCGGGGAGCCTTCAAGGTCTTCAGGCTTGATGTCAGATATTAACCTCTTAAGCATCCTCTTTGCGTTCTCAACGTTCTTTGCCATTGTTTCCAGAACTCTCTCAACGCTTACCTCTTCCCCTTCCTTCCAGACGTCGTAGTCCGTTGCAAGGGCAACGGATGAGTACGGGATTTCGGCTTCCCTTGCAAGCTTTGCCTCCGGGATGTTCGTCATCCCGATAACGTCAACGCCCCAGCTCCTGTGTATCTCGGACTCGGCTTTCGTGGAGAACTGGGGACCCTCGATGCAGATGTAGGTTCCCTCCCTGTGGACAGGTATCCCCTCATCGATGCATGCCCTGTAAATCTTCTCGTTGAGGAGCTCGCAGGTTGGCTTATCAAAGGCAACGTGAACAACAATCCCGTTCCCGAAAAACGTTGAGGGCCTTAACTTTGTCTTGTCGAAGAACTGGGTAACGATGACAAAGTCTCCGGGCTTTATCTCCTCCTTCATGGAGCCGACCGCGCTGACGGATACTATGCAGTCAACACCAAGAACCTTAAAACCGTATATGTTAGCCCTGTAGGGAACCTCTGAGGGGAGGAACACGTGCCCCCTTCCATGTCTGGGAAGGAAGTAGATATCCTTTCCGGCAAACCTGCTGTGGATGTAGGCATCGGAGGGCTTCCCGAAGGGCGTTTCAATCGATATCTCCTCAACCTTTTCAAGGCCTTCAATGTCGTAAAGTCCGCTTCCCCCTATTACTCCGATCTTCATCCTGCCTCCTCTACTTCAGCTTTATTATCGTTCCCATTCCCCAGACGTTGATGACATCGTCCCCTTCAGAGTCAACGCCGTCTAAAATTTTGACCTGTATGTTCTTAACACCGTTCCCTCCGACATTCCTTGCCTGCTCCTCAAGCATGTTTATAACCCTCATGACCGGGTCTATGGGAAGCTCCTCGTTGAACCAGAGCTTCTTCTTCTGCTGGATGAAGGAGTAGGCTATGTTGAGTATCTCGTGGGGTTCGGGAATCTCTCCAAACGATAAAAGCATGGCAACCTCCGGTCTATTCTCTAAGGTCTCCTATGAGCTCTTCCACGCTATTATATCCCATGTCCGAAAGGTACCTCTCAAGGCCATCAACAATGCTGACGGCAGCGTTGGGGTTGTAAAGGTTTGCAGTTCCAACCTGAACGGCGGATGCACCTGCAAGGAGAAACTCAACCGCATCCTCCCACGTTGATATTCCGCCGACACCTATAACGGGGATGCTTACAGCCCTGCACACCTGATACACCATTCTGAGCGCAACCGGCTTGATTGCAGGACCTGAAAGCCCGCCGAACCTGTTTCTTATCCTCGGCTTCCTCCTGTAAACATCTATTGCCATCCCCAAAAGCGTGTTGACTGCCGATATGGCATCTGCCCCTGCACTCTCAACAGACCTTGCGATCTCGGTTATGTCTGTGACGTTCGGGGAGAGCTTTACGATGACGGGCTTGTCGCAGGCACCCTTGACAGCCTCGGTAAGGAGTGCCGATTCAACAGGGTCAACCCCGAAGGCAAGCCCTCCCCTCCTCACGTTTGGACAGGAGATGTTAAGCTCAACCGCATCAACGCCATCAACCCCGCTCAGGGCTTTTGCAACCTCAACGTACTCCTCCCTGCTTCTTCCGTATATGTTCGCTATCACCCTGAAGCTGAACCTCTTAAGCTCCGGGAGTATCCTCTCGATGAAGGAGTGGACACCGGGATTCTGAAGCCCTATCGAGTTTAGCATTCCGCAGGGTGTTTCCCATATCCTCGGGGGCTCGTTCCCCTCCCTCGGCTCAACGGACAAGCCCTTTACGCATACGGCGCCTATCCTGTTCAGGTCTGTGAGACTCTCAAACTCGATGCCGAAGCCGAACGTTCCCGAGGCGGTCCACACGGGATTCTTGAACTCAACGCCGAAGAGTCTGACCGAGAGTTTAGCCATTGCCGACCTTCCTGAGAAAAGCTATAGCCTCAACGTGGTATGTCTGGGGGAACATATCTATGAGCTTTACCCTCTCCATGATTATACCGTTCTGGTAGAAGAGGGATATATCCCTTGCAAGGGTTGATGGGTTGCAGGAGACGTAAACTACCCTCTTCAGGCGCTTTATCCTTGAAAGCTCCCTGATAACCTTCTGGCTTAAACCACTCCTTGGAGGATCCACAATGACGATGTCCGGGTTGCTCTCGACGACAATGGGCAGCCCCTCCTCCGTTTCTCTGCAGAAGAAGCTCACGTTTCTCAGACCGTTTATGTCCTTGTTAAAGAGGGCATCGCTGACGGCTGAGAAGTTCGACTCAATCCCCAGAGCCCTGTGAACGAGCCTTGCGGCGGGTATGGTAAGCGTCCCGACACCGCAGTAAAGGTCGGCGGCAACGAGGTACTGGTATTCCGAAACCCCCTTTGAGACTGTGCCAATGAAGTTGTCAATCTGAAACCTGTTCACCTGAAAGAAGGAGTCAGCACTTACCCTGAACCTGAACTTCTCGGTAACCTCGTAGGTGAAATCCCTCCCGAAGAACTTGACCCTTTCGGGGAAGCCGTCTCCATCCTTGTAGATGCCAAAGCCAACCACGTTTGCCCCTACGATATCCCTGACATCCTCAAGGGATAGCTCAACTTTTTTAAACCTCTTTGAGTAGACGAGCTTTATCAGGAACTCATCCGTGCTTGATGAGTAGACGTGAACCTCCGAAGGGGTTGTCGGGAGCCTGCTGACAAGTTTCTTCAGCCCGGGAATGGATTTTGATATGTCCTCCTTGAGTATGTAGCACCTGTCGATGTCAACAACCTCGTGGCTTCCCTTTGAGAAGAACCCGAACCTCCCACCGGCAACCTTGAACTGCGCCCTGTTCCTGTAGCTCCAGCTGGATGGGGATGGTATAACCTCATCTATGTTTGGTTTCCTTATCTTTCCTATCTTCTGGAGGTTCTCCTCAAGTATGCTCCTCTTCGATTCAACCTGAAGGTTATAGTTCATGTGCTGCCAGTCACAGCCGCCGCACCTTCCAAAGTAGGGACACCTCGGCTTAACCCTTCCCTTACCCCTCCTTAAAACCTTTACAACCTCCGCCTCGCTGTATCC
>CAZIVU010000121.1:0-3268 GCA_964542865.1 uncultured bacterium
GTTTTACCAGTTAATGAAGCTGTCTGTGAAAAGGCACTTGGATTTCTTAAGCAGTATCGTTTAAGTCACGGTTTATTGATAGCCGATGCTTTCATCGCTGCTACGGCAGTAGTTTTTGGTTATCAGCTTGCTACCAGAAATCGGAAGCACTACAGGTTTATTCCGGAACTTAAACTTTTCCCTTACCCTTAAAGATAAGGTGGAAGCATGAGATTCCTCCTTTCGGTTGCAGGCTTTGACCCTTCGGGGGGAGCCGGAATAGTGAGGGATATCCTCACGTTCAGCCGCTTCGGTTTCTACGGTTGCTCTGTGATAACTGCGAACACGGCTCAGAACACAAAAGGTGTTGAGGATTTTGTTTTTCAGGATGGGAGTTTCCTCCTCAAGCAGCTTGACCTCCTCCTTGAGGAGTTTGACTTCTCCGGAGTAAAGTTCGGGCTTTCACACAGCTCCCTCTGGGTGAATGAGGAGGTTTCGGAAAGGGTTAAGGGTTTGAACGTTCCCGTTGTCCTTGACCCGGTTATCTCCCCGACGCTCGGAAGGGGTTTCATTGAAGAGGTTGACGTGTTGAAGCCCCTTATTTCGGCGGCAACCGTCGTAACGCCGAACGTTGATGAGTTCGGGAAGCTTGACCACCTTCTCAGGGGGTTTGACGGCTACGTCGTTGTGAAGGGAATAGTTGAGGGGGAAAGCGTAAAAGACCTGCTGATGAAGGGCGGAGAAGTCGTTGACTCCGTATCCCACACCTATGAGCCGAAAAAGGTAAGGGGGACGGGATGTGCCTTCTCATCCTCCCTCCTATGTTTTCTTGCCGAAGGCTTTTCCGTAAGGGAGGCTTTCAGGAAAGCCGCTGAATACCTTGAGGATTACAGGAGGAGGGCTTTCAAGACCGAAAAGATGAAGCAGAGCCTTCCCCTTTAATGTCCATTTGTTAAAATTCCCTCCACTTCAAACACAGGAGAGAAGCATGCCAAAGGTATTCCTTATCAGGCACGGAAAAACCGTTTGGAACGCAGAGGGAAGGTATCAGGGGAAGATGGACATCCCCCTCAATGAGGAGGGCAAGGAGCAGGCAAGGAAGGTTGGAGAGGCTCTCAAAAATTTTAAGCTCTCTGCGGTTTACTCAAGCCCCCTGAAGAGGACGATGGACACGGCGAGGGAGATAGCAAAGCACCACAACCTTGAGGTTATCCCGGAGCCGGGGTTCCTTGAGATTAACCACGGGAAGTGGGAAGGGATGCTTGCTCAGGACGTTGAGAGGGAGTATCCAGAGCTCTTGAAGCTCTGGAGGAGGTTCCCGGCGGAGGTCGTTATGCCGGAGGGGGAGAGCCTCAGGGATGTTTATGAGAGGGCTGTTAATGCTTTTGAGAACGTGATTTCCAACCACTCCGATGATGAGATAATTGCCATAGTGGGCCACGACGCAACGAACAAGGTTCTCATGTGCTACCTCCTTGAGACCGACCTTAACAAGTTCTGGGCTTTCAAGCAGGCGAACGGGGGAATAACCGTTGTTGAGTACTCCCCCGGTGAAAAGCTCATAATCCACGTTGAAAACGCAACTGGCCACCTCGGAAGGGAAATAGACTTTGAAGTCCAGAAGTCCCTCTGACTGCCTCCTTAACCTGAAACCCATTTTCGGGCTTCTGACAGAGGCTGAGTTTGTGAAAAGGCGGAACAGGTTTGTCGGGGAGATTCTCGTCGGAGGGAAGCCCTTTACCTGCCACATATCGGATACCGGAAGGTTGAGGGAGCTCTTCAGAAAAGGTGCAGGGGTTCTGGTCTCGCATAACAGGGAGGGGTTGAAAACGGATTTCAGGCTCGTTGCGGTAAGGAAGGGTGATGAGTGGGTTCTGGTAAACACATCCGTCCACTCAAGGATTGCCCGAAAGATTGTAGAGATGGGCTTTTTGGGTTTTACCCCAAAATCTGTCAGGGGGGAGGTGAGAGCCGGCAGGAGCAGGATTGATCTCCTCATTGACGGAAAGCTCTACGTTGAGGTTAAGGGGGTAAACCTTTCGATGTCCGGTATCTGTCTCTTTCCCGATGCCCCGACAAAGAGGGGAGTAAAGCACCTCCTTGAGCTTGTTGAGCTTAAGAGAAAAGGTTTTGAAGCTGCCATGATGGCTCTTTCCTTTGTCAAATGTGACTGCTTTCTCCCAAATCGGGAGACGGATGAGGAGTTTTCAAGAACGTTTGAGCTTGCTCTGGGTGAGGGGGTAAAGTTCTTCGGCTTCAGGTTGGGGTTTGAACCTGAAACGGGATGCATCCTCCTGAGAGGGGAGCTACCCCTTTGCAGGTGATATAATCGGCAGAAGAGGTTGTCATGATCGTCTGCGTCTGCCCGAATCCATGCCTTGACGTTTACTACTACACGTCCGTCCTGAAAGAGGATGACACAAACAGGGTTGAAAACCCCCTCATAACTCCCGGAGGAAAAGGTGTCAACGCCGCAAGGCTCATATCAAGGCTTGGGGAAGCGCCGCACCTCATAGCACCCGTTGGTGGCTGCATGGGGACATGCTTCAAGAGCCTCATCGAGAAGGAGGGAGTTTTCTCCGTCTTCATAGATGTTAAAGGGGAGACGAGGGTAAACACGATACTTGAGCAGAAGGGGAAGGGAAAACACATCCTTATCGTTGCAAGGGGAAATCCCCTCCACAGAGAGGGGGTTGAGAAGCTCATGACGTCAATCTGCTCGCTGAACCCGGACTTCATGCTCCTCGGGGGAAGCGTTCCTCCCGACCTTCCCGACACGTTCTACGGGGATGTAATCGGAAAGGTGAAGGGGGTTAAGGTCGTTGTCGATGCAGACGGGGAGCTTTTGAGGAATGCGGTTGTTTCCGGAGCTTTCGCCGTAAAACCAAACAGGCATGAGCTTGAAAGGCTCGTAGGCAGACCCCTCTTTGACCTGAAAGATGTCGTAAACGCCTCCTTTGAGGTTGTAAGGATGGGGGCGCACGTTGTTATAACCTCCCTCGGGGAGCACGGAGCCATCTGCACGACCGGAGATTCCTCGTTCAGGGCTGTTCCCCCGAAGGTTAAGGTAAAAAACACCGTCGGAGCAGGCGATTCCCTTGTAGGAGGTTTCCTCTACGCACTCAACAGGGGGATGGAGCTTGAGGATGCGGTAAGGTTCGGCGTTGCCTGCGGAACGGCAACGGTGATGAGGGAGGGGGTGAGCCTCGCAGAGAAAAGGGACGTTGAGCAGATATTCCCGAAGGTAAAGGTTGAAAAGCTTAATTAACCCCTTCCCGTGAGGGAAAGG
>CAZIVU010000122.1:0-3185 GCA_964542865.1 uncultured bacterium
ACCGGGCGGTCGGAGGTTCGAAGCCTCCCGGGCCCACCACTTTTAACCATGATAGAAAGGATAAAAGGGGCACTGTTCGGCTCAGCAATCGGTGATGCCTTGGGTTCCCTGACCGAGGAGATGGACAGGGATACCGTGAGGCAGGAGTACGGGTCACCCATAACAACGTTCGTGGACTTCTCACCGAAATCTCCCTGCCCAAACCTGAGGAAGGGGCAGTACTGTCACAAAACACAGATGCTCCTCCTGAGCCTCAAATCCCTGATGGAAAGCAAGGGCTTCAGGGAATCTGACTACATTGAGAGGCTCATCAATTGGGCAAACGACGTTGGAAGCCACAGGTACCCGTCGGGGGTCTTCATAAACGCAGCGCTCTCCTACATGAGGGGAGCATCCGTTGACGAGGCTCACGTAAACAGCTCTGAGGTTGATGCGCTCTCACCCGCCCTCTCCGCAGCCCTCTTCTACTGGTACGACAGTGAAAGGGCATACAGCGTGGCAAGGAGAATCGTAAACGTGACTCACAGCAGCGACGTCGTAATTGACCTTGCCGGCATCTTCGCACTCCTCGTATCAAGGCTCATAAGCGGCGCAGCAATCGTGAACGACGAAGACAGGGCTCAGCTCCTTGAGGTTCTGAGGGAGATATCGGAAAACAGAACGGTAAAATCCTACATAGAGATGGTTCAAACCTCCATACTCGGAGATGTTGAAAGCCTTGATGAAGCCATACTGAGGCTCGGGAACGGGAACTTTGCGCCGGAAGCCTTTTCGCTCTCCCTCTTCATCTTCCTGAAGAGCCGTTCCTTCAGGGAGTGCATACTGAAAGCCTCAAACGCCTACGGGGAGTTCGGAGGTGCAACGGGCGGAATCGGTTTCCTGTCCGGGGCTTTAGCAGGCTCCTACTTCGGTGCCGAAAGCATACCCGGTGAGCTCCTTAACGGGATTGAGAACGGAAAGCTGCTTGAATCGATATCGGGAAAGCTTGCTAAATGATGTTCTCAAGGTCATAGAGGCTGAACTCGCTGTGAGACCTGAACTCCTCCCTCTCGTAGGGGAAATCCCTCCTGTAGTGTCCTCCCCTGCTCTCCTCCCTCCTCATCGCACTTACAGCTATTGCAACGCCCAAGATCGCCGCATTCCTCACATCCCACGTTGAGTTCGACATTGCAATCCGGGAAAGAACCTCAATTGCTCCTGTGAGCGAAGACGCATCCCTGAATATCCCGACCTTCTCCCACATCACCCTTCTAATGTCATCAAGGGAGTGAGCTTCCCCGTTCTTAACCTCGTAAGCCTTGAGGTTCACATCAACCTCCTCAAAATCAAGGCTCAAGAACCTCAAATCCCTGAACATCCCGTAAGCTGTCCTCTCCCCGAAAACGAGGCACTCAAGGAGGGAATTGCTCGCAAGCCTGTTTGCACCGTGAACGCCCGTGCAGGCTGCCTCCCCGATTGCAAAAAGGCCCCTAACATTGGTCCTGCCAAACGTGTCAACCTTTATCCCCCCGATGTAGTAGTGGGCAACGGGGGTAACGGGAACCGGTTCCCTCCTCGGGTCAACTCCGTGCTCAATAAGGTTCTCAAAGATTGTTGGGAACCTTCTCTCTATGCTTATCCCCCTTCTCTCAATGGGTCTAAAGTCAAGGTATACGTTTCCTCCACATATCCTCTTCTGGCTTTCTATAGCCCTCGTAACAACGTCCCTCGGGGCAAGCTCCCAGTTCGGGTGGTAATCCCCCATGAACCTTCTCCCGTGCTCGTCAACCATCACCGCTCCCTCACCCCTCACGGATTCGGATATGAGGAAGCACCTGTTATCGGAGCAGAAAGCGGTCGGGTGGAACTGAACAAACTCAAGGTCTGAGAGGATTGCCCCGTACCTCAGGGCTATCGATATCCCGTCCCCCGTTGAGGTTGAAGGGTTTGAGTGTCTGAGGTAGATTGCTGATGCACCCCCCGTGGCTATAGCCACAACCGGAGCGTACGCCTTAAACAGCTCTCCCCCCTTCTCATAAATGACGCCGTAGCACCTTCCATTCCTTACTATAAGCTCCCTCACCTTCGCAAACTCAACGATATCCCCGTCAAAGCTTGAAAGGAGAACCCTCTCAACCTCCTTTCCCGTCCTGTCCTTTGAGTAGACAATTCTCGGTATTGAGTGGGCTGCTTCCCTCGTAAACCTTAAAAGCCCCCTTTCATCAACGTCGAACCTCGCTCCCATCCTGAGAACATCTATGACCCTCTTAACCCCCTCCTCAACGAGTATCAGAGCCATCTTCTCCTCAACAAGGCCTGCTCCCGCCCTTACCGTGTCAAGGAAGTGCCTGTCGGGGGAATCGTTCTCGGGAAGGGCAACGGCTATGCCCCCCTGAGCAAGGCTGGTGGAGCAGGTATCGGCAGACTCCTTCGTCAGAACGCACACGTTGAGACCAACCTGTTTCAACCTTATCGCGCAGTAAAGACCTGCGGCACCGCTCCCAACAACAATGGCATCGTATAACTTTGAACTGAGAGATGACGTATCAACGGATAAAAGGCTTCTCATGTAAACCTCAATCAACCTCAATTATAAAAGAACCCTTAAGACCGATTCTCCTGACGTAGTCCCTGAGCTTTGCCGCCTCGGCGTAGCTCCTTCTCGGACCAACGATTACCCTGTAGTAGCCCCTCAGCCTGACAACCTTGGCACTTAAACCGTGCATTCTCCTGACGCTGTGCATCATCCTGTAGGCGTTAAGCTTGTTCCTGAAAGCCCCGACCTGAACGTAGAAGTTTCCACTCCTGTAGTTAACGGGCTTTATGTAGCTCCCGACAGCCCTTCCGAGGGCAACAATTCTGACCTTCGCCGTTCCCTTCCTCAACATCCCTATCCTCTTTGCGGCAGCGTAGGACAGGTCTATAATCCTTCCGCTGACAAACGGACCCCTGTCGTTAACCTTAACGACGACGCTCCTTCCGTTCTCAAGGTTCTTCACCAAAACGTAGGTTCCAAGCGGGAGCGTCCTGTGTGCGGCCGTCAGCTTGTACATGTTGTAAATCTCGCCGCTTGCCGTCCTCTGTCCGTGAAACCCGGGACCGTACCACGAGGCTATACCCGTCTCAACGTACCCCTCGTGGTCCTTCAGGACACAGTACCTCTTCCCGTTTACCCTGTAAGTGTAAGCGCACCTCTTTGCAGGCTT
>CAZIVU010000123.1:0-3160 GCA_964542865.1 uncultured bacterium
GGAAGCGGAAGCCCAAGCGAGTTTGGATGTTCCCAGTGCCACGATGCCAAGAACGGAAGGCTTCCTCAGGCTAACAACCCGTCCGATCCTGCAATAGTAAAGGATGCAAATGGGAACGTTGCCTACTACGGACTTGGAAGGAAGATAACCCTTGTTCCTTCAGAGCTCCCGGATGAGGCTCTGAGTGAAGCTGTAACGGTATTCTTCAATGCAAGGAACGACGGCGGAAAGATGACTGTTCACGCCGGAGACCTCCTTGTAAATGCTCTCTCTAATGGACTTGACACATACAGGCACCTTGTCCCCATTCCGGTTGAGGACAGCGGAGTTGAGGGGATAGCGTTCGCCATGCCCCCGACAGCCTCAGAGCAGTGGCTGAACAGAAAGTGGAAGATGAAGTTTGATGGAGTTCCCGTTGAGGTTGAGACGGAAATCCTTGAGGAGGGTGAAGTCCCGAGGAGGGCTTCCGTTATAAGGCTCAAGAATGAGCTTCCCGAGATGTTAGGGCTTGAACACCTGTCGGATGAGATAATCAACGCCGGAGGAAGGGAGAGCGTAGAGCCTGTGTTTACCCCGATGGCTCTTTCCCACTACATAGAGAGGCTTGAGTTCAAGTTCTCAGATCTCGGGGTTAACTCAATCGATGAGCTTTACATAAACTACGCCTTCATAAAGAGGGTAAGGCACTCTGAGGAAGGGAGCGTTGACTACGAGGTTGATGAGAGCACGTTCAACCCCGTATCGATAAGCGCAAGGGATGCCATAAACGAGGGACTTGCCTCCTACTCGGCTGCCGAGGGAACGTTCTCAATCGACGTTGCTTCCCTGAGGGAAAACGCTCCGGAGGATTCAGAGCTTGCACTTTCACTCGTCAAGAGCATGAAGCCCTCCGCTTCTGAGAAGGTTGTTTCGGGAGGAGGTGGCGGAGGCTGTTCGATATCTGCGGTATCTCCAATTTCCGGAACGGTTAACCTCAGCCTTATCCTTGCAGGGCTCTCCGGAGTTCTTATTTCAAGAAGAAGGAAAAGGTAGTTAAGGGGGCTTTGCCCCCTTTTTTACTCTATGGAGGCTCCATGAAAAAGCTTCTCCTCGTTCTCTCCATTCCAATCCTGCTCTTTTCCTGCGGAAAGACGGGCAAAGTCAACTGCAGCAACTCAACCGTCCTTGCAGAGGGAAAGGGTTTCAGAATAACGCTTTCAGACTACAGGTACGTTCAATCGCTCCTTGGTTCCCGCGCAAGGAAGTTCTTCTCCTCCCACAGGGAGGACCTCCTTAACAGGATGATCAACAGGAGGCTCGTCCTCATCTACGTAAGGGAGTCCGGGCTTTCAAAGAGGTACGGAATTGACAAACAGATGGAGGAGTTCAAGGAGGACTACCTTTCAAGGCTCTACGTATCAAAACTCGCTTCGAAGATGGCGGCAAAGGTAACTGAAAAGGACATTAGAAAGAGGTTCAGGGAGCTTTTCCCGAAGCGCAACCCGGACAACATGACCGCTTACGACAGGGCTTTCATAACCAACGAGCTGAAGGTTAAGAACTACGACAGGGCAATTCAGAAGGTATACGGCGAGTTCAGGAAGGGGGTAAGGATATCCGGGGATACAGCAACCTACGACGGCATCAGTGTAAAGCTTAAGAAGGGGTTGAAGCCTGAGGAGAGGATGGAATTTGCGGTAAAGGAGCTCTCCAAGAAGTACTTCTTCAAAAAGGCGCTTTCCGAAGGGCTTGACAGGGACATAACCTTTAAGAGGACGTTCAATGAGATGTATGAGATGAGGGCAAAGTCCGTCCTCCTCAAGGAGCTTTCAAAGGGAATAAAGGTCAGCGATGAAGAGGTAAGGAGATACTACGAAGAGAACAGGGAAAAGTTCACAATACCTGAAAGGGTAAAGGCTGTTGTCTTCCTCTCACACTCGGAGAAGAGGGCAAAGGAGATCGAGAGGGAGCTCGGCAGGAAAAAGTGGAGGGATGTTGCAAGGGAGTTAGGGAAGTTTGACCTGAAGCCAAGAACCTACGTAAAGGGGACGAAGGACCCGATAGGGGCGCTCCTCTTCATGACGAAGAAGAACCTCCTCACCGTCGGGATTTCAAGTGATGTCTTTGCCACCGTCAAGGTTCTTGAGAGGCTGCCGGAGAAGAGAGTAAGCTTTGCGGATGCATTAAAGTACATAAGGATGAAGCTCTCTCAGGAGAAGGAGAGGAAGAGGCTGAAGGAAAAGCTTGAGGAACTGAGGAAAAGGTACAACGTAAAGGTAAAGAGGCAAAACCTCATCTGCCTGTAATCTCATTGATGAACGGTAGAACATCCCCCTCACCCCGAAACTCAAATACGGGAACGTTTAGAACAGACCTTAGAACATCAAGGTTGGTTTCCCTGCTCCTGTCAGTTTCAGATTCCCCGAACCTGTTCAGGAAGATGGAGGCGACCTCAACGCCCTCACACTGGCACGCCTTAACCGTCAGGAGCGTGTGGTTAATAACTCCGAGCCTGTTGAGTGCAACGACAATAACCTTCAAACCGAGCTCCCTTGAAAGGTCAAGGAACGTGTAGTTTTCCCGAATTGGAACCATCAATCCCCCAGCCCCCTCGATGAAGCAGTAGTCAAAACCCCTGCAACACTCCTCAACTCTTTCCTTAAGGCGTTCAACGTCTATCGGCTTCTCCTCAAGCTTTGAGGCAACGGAGGGGGCAACGGGCGTCCTGAACGAGTAGACCGGGTTAAGTGAAATACCACATGCCCTTGAGATCCTTTCGGCGTCCTCACACGCAGGCGAGCAACCGGTCTCAACCGGCTTTATTCCGACCGCCTTAAACCCGCCCTTTAAAAACTGCCTGAGCAGGCAGACGGTCAGAAACGTCTTCCCGACTCCCGTATCAGTCCCCGTTATCAGAAACCTCACCGCTCCTCCCGTAAGCTTTCAGGGAATTCCTGCCGCTGAAAAGCGTCTCAACAGCCCTTAACGTCTCGGCTTTCCTCTCCTCCACGCACCTGATAATCTCTCCGATGAGCTCCCCTATCTCTGAAATCTCCTCCGGGGAAAGCCCTTCAAGGTTAACGTTCTCTATCTCCCCTATGAGGGGCTCAACATCCCTCCCGGCTTTTATCTCCTCAAGGTGTCTCCTCAGAGTTTCCCTCAAACTTCCCAAATCTCCTCC
>CAZIVU010000124.1:0-3150 GCA_964542865.1 uncultured bacterium
TGGCCACTGCATACCTGCATGTCCCCTGAGGATAATCTACTCCCCCGAATTTTAACTAAATTTGCGTTCCAAGTCCCCTTCCGCAGAAGAATATTTCAATATACAAGGCGGCTTTAACCCCCACTAACTTCCCCTCATAGGGGGAGAGGCATCATCCTCCTGAGTAAGAGATTCTTCGGCTACCTACGGTAGCCGAAGAATGAGCCCAGCGGAGGAGTTTTTCAAACATCCTCACTTTCCCCGCTCTGCTCCCCTTCAGCCTTTTCCTCCTCAACCTTTATCTCAGCCTTCTTCTCAATCTCGGGTCTTTCAACCTTGAAGGTGAACTCCCCCTTCTCCTCGTTGTAATCGACAACTACGGTATCGCCTTCCCTTATACTTCCCTCAAGTATCTTGACCGAGAGTGGAGTTTCTATATCCCTCTGAATCGTCCTCTTCAGAGGCCTTGCTCCAAACTCGGGAACGTAACCCCTCTTGGCAAGGGCAGACTTTGCAGCCTCGGTAAGCTCAACCTTTATGTGTTTCTCCTCAAGCCTCCTGTTGAGCTGGGATATGAGAAGGTCAACGATCTTCTTGATCTCCTCCTCAGAAAGGGGGTGGAATATGATTATCTCATCAATCCTGTTGAGGAACTCAGGCCTGAACTTGAGCTTGAGCTGGGACATCAACCTTTCCATAATCTTGTCGTAGTTCTTCTCAAACTCCTCCTTGGAAAGGCTCATGAGGTATTCTGAGCCGACGTTTGAGGTCATGATTATCACCGTGTTCCTGAAGTCAACCGTTCTCCCCTTTGCATCCGTCAGCCTTCCATCATCGAGTATCTGGAGGAGGATGTTGAAAACGTCCGGGTGAGCCTTCTCAATCTCATCAAGGAGTATGACGCTGTAAGGTTTCCTCCTGACAGCCTCCGTGAGCTGCCCGCCCTCTTCATAACCGACGTACCCGGGAGGAGCGCCTATTAGCTTTGAAACTGCGTGCTTTTCCATGTACTCCGACATGTCAAGCCTTATCATCGCCGATTCATCGCCGAAAAGGTATTCTGCAAGTGCTTTCGCAAGCTCAGTCTTACCGACGCCCGTTGGACCGAGGAAGAGGAAGCTTCCGAGCGGCCTGTTTGCCGGCTGAAGCCCTGCCCTTGCCCTCCTTATGGCTTCTGAAACGGCTTTTATAGCCCTGTCCTGACCTATAACCCTTTTGTGGAGCTCTTCCTCCATCCTCAGCAGCTTCTGTATCTCCTCCTCCTGAAGCTTGGATGCCGGAATGCCCGTCATCTCGGAGATAACCTCGGCAATATCCTCGGCAGTTATCGTTGGAAGGTTCTCCTTCGACTCCTCCTTCATCTTTGCCTGCTTCTCCTCAAGCTCCTTTATCTTCCCTTCAAGCTCCTTGACTTCAGCCTTAAGCTTTGCCGCCTTGTCGAACTCCTCGTTCTTGACAGCCTCGTCAAGCCTGCTTCTTAACTCGTGAAGTTTCTCCTTCAACTGCTGCATCTCAGGTGAAACGTAGGTGGCGTGAATTCTCTTCCTTGCACAGGCTTCGTCAAGGACATCAATGGCTTTGTCGGGGAGGTACCTTCCCTGAACGTACTTCTTCGAGAGCTTGACGGCTGCCTCAACTGCTTCATCGGTAATCTTTACCTCGTGGTGTTCCTCAAGCTTTGGCTTCAGTCCCTCAAGCATAAGGATGGCGGTATCAACGTCCGGCTCGTCAACCCATACCGGAGCAAACCTCCTCTCAAGTGCCGGATCCTTCTCAACGTATTTCCTGTACTCATCAACGGTTGTTGCACCGATAACCCTGAACTCACCCCTTGCGAGTGCCGGCTTCATCATGTTTGCAGCGTCCATCGCCCCTTCAGCGGCACCTGCACCGATAACGGTGTGTAGCTCATCAATGAAGAGGATTATGTTCCCTTCGCTCTTGACGGCTTCAAGAACCTGCTTCAGCCTCTCCTCAAACTCTCCCCTGTACTTGGTTCCTGCTATAAGGGCTGCCATGTCAAGCGCAACTATCCTCTTATCCTTAAGGTTTTCGGGAACCTCTCCGTTGACGATTCTCTGGGCAACGCCCTCAACGATGGCAGTTTTACCGACGCCTGCAGGACCGACGAGGACAGGGTTGTTCTTCGTCCTCCTCGAGAGAACCTGAATAACCCTTTTCATCTCCGTTTCCCTGTCAATGACAGGGTCAAGCTTCCCCTCCTCTGCGAGCCCTGTAAGGTCTATGGCGAACCTCCTCAGTATTTCGGGGAGCTTTTTACCCGCTGCCTTCCCCCTTATCGTTCTTGAGACCTTCTGCTTTCCTTCCCTGTACTTTGCAACAGCCTGCCTTGCCTCATCCTTTGTTATACCGAGCTTGTTGAGTATCCTTGCAGCCATCCCTTCAGGGACGCTGAACAGCGCGAGGAACAGATGCTCAACATCAATAACCCTTGAGTTAAAGGACTTAGCCTCATCAACTGCGGCGTCTAAAACCTTTTTCAGTGTGGGGGTTATGTATATCTCCTCATAGCTTGCATAGGTTGCATACATCCCGAGCCTTCCGAACCTGTCAACCTGCTCCCTTACAAAGTTCTTAACCCTGACAGGATCGTAGCCTGCAATGGTGAGGATGTCTAAAACCGGCGAACCCGGAAGCTCAACCATTCCAAGCAGAAGGTGTTCGGTATCAACGTATCTCTCTCCAAGCTGCCTTGCAATCTCCTGAGAAATCATTACAGAGTCCTTTGCCCTTCCGCTTAAAAGATCCCAGATGTTCATACTTTCCTCCTGCCTTCAAGAATTGTTATCAGCCTTTCTATATCAAGCTCCTGACACTCAAGCTCCCTTAAAACGGCAAGGATCTGCTCCTTTATATCCCTGTTGAGCTTTGACATCATCCTGAAAAGCTCCTCAAGCTCCTCCTCAAGGTTTAGGATAAGCTCAACGCCCGCAACGTTAACCCCTTTCTCCCTCGTCAGGGATACTATCTTCCTTGCCCTCTTCAGGTCTTTTTCCGAGTAAAGCCTCGTTTTACCGGCCGTCCTTGAGGGCTTCAAAAGCCCCTCACTCTCGTAAAACCTCAACGTCTGCGGGTGAACGCCGACAAGCCTTGCCACAACGCTTATCATGTAAACCGGAGTGTTCTCATCAACCATCCGTTTCCCCGAAC
>CAZIVU010000125.1:0-3135 GCA_964542865.1 uncultured bacterium
ACCTTGAAAACGGGAAAAGGTTTGTTTTAACGGCAGTTCCGGAACGAAGTTATGCATCAGATAGGGTTTTACTTTAACTATTCTGAACCTCGTCTAACCACAACGCTATTTCCCGTGGATGAGCTGTTCATTTTCAAGGTTAAGCTCAATCGCCTTCAGAAGTTCCCTCTTTATATCCTCAAGCTTCCCAACACACTCAAAGCCCGCCGCCATCTTATGTCCTCCCCCTCCAAACTCTGATGAGATCTTTGCAACGTCAACCTTCCCCTTTGACCTTAGGGAAACCTTCCACCTGTCCCCCTCAATCTCCTTGAAGAATATCGCAACTTCAACCCCCTCTATGGAACGGGGATAGCTTATAAAGCCCTCAGATTCCTCGGGGTATGCCTTCGCCTCCTCAAGGAACCTCCTGTACATCGTTATGTGGGCTACTTTCCCCTCGAGCTCGAACTTCAACGTCCTCAGCACGAGGTCAAGGAGCTTTAGCCTGCTTACCCTGTTCCTCTCGAAAAGGTTTCTCGTGACAAGGTAGGGGTCTATCCCCTTTTCAATGAGGTAGGCGGCGTTCCTGAACGTTTTAGGTGATGTGTTGCTGTATCCGAAGCTCCCGGTGTCCGTGACCATTCCCGTGTATATGGAGATGGCTACGGGGTAGTCTATGAGCTTCTCGTTGATGAGCCTCATTATCTCGAGGGAGAGCTCGCAGCTGCTCGATATGTAAGGTTCAACGATTGAGTAGTCTGCAAATGGCTTTGCAGTTATGTGGTGGTCGATGACGATAACGTTCCTTGAGGGAATTGTTTCAAAACCCGTTCTCCTTGGTTCTGAAACGTCGGTTATGAGCGTCCAGTCAAATGTTTCATCGATGATATCTGCAGTCCTTACCCTCTCAACCATGGGTAGGAAGTCGTAGAAGTAGGGGATCCTGTCCCTTATAATCACCTTTACATCCTTCCCCATTTTCCTGAGGAAGTGAAACCATCCCATTATGCTCCCGATGGCATCGCCGTCGGGGTTCTTGTGGGTTGTTATAAGAACCTTCCCCGAGATTGAGGATATGAGCTCTGCCATCTCCTTCCTTGAAAGCCTTTTCATGATAACCCCTGAGCTGAAGGTTCCACCTCAAAGCTCGGCTTCGGTGCAAACTTTATCCTGAGCCTTTTACCAAGGAGGTGCTGTATGTAGCCGCTTGCCCTGTTGAGGACAGATACCATCTTCACAGCATCCTCTCTATTCAGTGCAGAGATGAACACTCTAGCCCTTCTCCCATCCTTTGAGAGGATGACCCTCGTAACGGTGGCAAACATCACCCCTTCGGGCTTTTCTATTTCAAACTGGACAATATCCGATATCTCCCTCCTGAGAAGGGACTCAAGCTTCATTCTCCTCTTCTCCCTCATATCCCGCTCACCGAAAGCTCTCTTATTAGAACGGATGGGCTGCACACGTTCCCGAGCCACCTTTCATCATCTCCCACCTCAACCACTCCGTTGAGGAGCTCCTTGATGTTTCCTGCAACTGTGCACCCGGTAACGGGCTGGACAACCTCTCCGTTCCTGAAGAGCTTCCCGCTTATTCCGATTGAAAACTCACCGGAGATGGGATTTATCGTGTGAATTCCCATTGCATCAGTGATTAGAAGGACCTCCTCAGCCTCCCTGATGATGTCCTCAACGCTCCTCAAACCCCGTTCAACCACAAGGTTTGTAATTCCAGACTGGGGAGTTGATGAGATTGAGTGTCTTATCCCATTCCCCGTTGGTTTCAGCCCCAGCTTCTTTGCCGAGTAGATATCGAGGAGAAACTGCTTCAGCTCTCCCCTCTCTATTACGGCTTTCCTTTTGGTAGCTGTTCCCTCATCGTCGTAGGGAGCCGATCCCGTGCCCTCCTGAGCCTTCGGATCATCGTAGATTGTGAAGATGTGGCTTGCAACGGCGCTTCCGAGCTTATCCGCGAAGAGCGATTTCCCCCTGAGGACGTTGTTCCCGAGGAACACCGGGGAAAGCGCCTCCATAATTTCGGCAAATACCCTGTTCTCAAATATAACAGGTATCCTGCAGCTTTTTATAGGTCTTGCTCCTAAAAGCTCAACGGCGCTTTTTGCCGCAGTTTTCCCAACGTCCTCAGCGTTAAGGTTCCTGAAGTACCTCCTCACGTCGTAATCCCATCCCATCTGGGAGCTTCCACCCTCTTCTGCCATCAGCATTATGCTGAGGGAGAAGGAGGATGTCGTGTAGCTGAATGAGTTATCGTTTGAGTTGAAGTAGAACACGCTTCCGATTGAGTCCCTGTAGGAGCTCCTCCTTACCCTTTTAATTCTTCTGTCAAAGGAGAGGGCTGCGCTCTCAAGCTCCTTTGCAATTTCAACCTTCCTTGAGGGCTCTATCCGGCTGTAGTTTTCATCGTAAAGGGGAAAGTCCAAGCCGCTTTCTGAGGGTATTGAAAGCTCATACTCATCAGGTTCTGAGTTCTTGGCGTTCTCCTTAGCACACTCTATAGTGACCTTTATCCCGTCCTCGGACGTGTCAGAGGTGTAGGCAAATCCGAGCTTCCCATCTATAATAACCCTTATAGCAATTCCCTCGGATGAGGTGACCTTTAACCTTTCAACCTCCCCGGACTTGACGTCGACGGAGAACCCCGTGGATCTTACGCAGTAGATGTCAAACTTCTCGATGTTCTGTTTCGTTATCATGCTTACAGTTCTCTCAATGGTATCCTTCATGCTCACCTCAAGCGCTTGAAGTATTCCCTCACCTTCTCGGGTTCACCACAGCTCTTTTCCCCCTCGGTGCAGTAGCCGAGGTAGTAGCAGTTGGGCCCGACCCTGTTAAAGGCTTCCGGCATCACCCTCCTTAGTTCCCTGAGCATCTCTACTGCAAGGTTCCTTATCTCCCACTGGGCCCTCGTGCACGTCCTCAACCGGAGGAAGTGGACAAGCTCCTCACCGTTCATCGTGACCACCATCCTCGTTGAGCATGCGTTCGGGAGCACAAACCTTGCATCCTCCTTTGGCACCCCTTCGTTCACAAGCCCTTCATAGCAGCTTCCGATGAGACCCATGAGCTTCTCAAAGTTAAGCTTTAGCTTGAGTCCATCCACCTCAGCCCCGAACTCCCTGTCTCCTATGGAGGG
>CAZIVU010000126.1:0-3116 GCA_964542865.1 uncultured bacterium
ATGTGTTAGGCACGCCGACAGCGTTCGCGCTGAGCCAGGATCAAACTCTCCAGCTGTATCTCTTCCTATTAACCTGCGGTATACCTCAATCTTCCTTCCTGCCGCAGGTGCATGCCCCCTATTCTGCTGTCAAAGAGCTTTCACGCAAATTTTGAATTTATGCCTCAGGGTCTTCCTGTCAAGCCCGACCCTGCGGGTGTGAAATATAGAATTTGGCTGAGGGTGTGTCAAGTGCGATTCCACATATTTTCGAGCGAAATTATCTCCTCAAGCTGCCTGCACTGTGAATAGCAACGCTTTATAACCTTTTCGTTTGAGGAGTAGCTAAGAACCTTCCTGTAGAGGCGAAGCGCATCGGTGAAACTTCCCATATCTAAAAGGGCATCCGCAACGATCTCAGCAACCTCACAGAACTCCTCATCGGTTAAATCCCTGCTCCTCAGGAGCTTCTTCCCGTGGAGAACTATATCGGGGGACCTGCCCTGCTCCATGAGTATCAGTGAAAGGTCAACGAAAGCGTCAACCTTTAGCCACGTATTGTCCGAGCTTTCTATAATCTCAACGAGCTCCTCCTCAGCCTTGTCAAGCTTTCCGATCTCTATGAGGTACTCTGAAAGGTGCTTCCTTGCATCCTCCCTGACAAAGCCCTCAGCCTTTGAAACGGCAAACCTCAAGTAAAGTTCTGCAAGCTCCTCATCCCCCATAAGGTGGTAGAGGTTTGCAATGCTCTGGATTACGTAGACCGCATCGGGGTAAATCTCGAGGGCACCAAAGAGAACCTGAAGGGCATCATCGTACCTCTTCTGAAATGCAAGAACCTCAGCCAACTTCTGCCTGTACTCAAGGTTCCTGTACTCCACCTGACAGGCGATCTTCAGGTTCTCCTCAGCCTCCTCAAGCTTCCCGATACCCTGATACGCCTTTGCAAGCTCAAACCTCAACCTTGGAGACTCAAAAAGGGAAAGCGCCCTCTCAAGGAGCTTTATGGATGACCTGAAATCCCTTATCATGAAGTAGTAGTTTGAAAGCTCAACGTAGGCAAACTCCTTAAACGGCTCAACCGTCAGGAGGAGCTTCAGAACCTCAATCGCCTTCCTGTAGCCGCTCTTTGACTTGTAGAGTTTGTAGAGCTCAAGGTAGGCTTCAGCCTCAAAAGGGTTCAGCTCTATTGCTTTTTTGAGTTCCTTTTCAGCCTCCTCCAGATTCCTCATCGATATGAGGTTCACCCCCCTCTTGACCTTCTCCTTAGACCTTATATCCGTGTCCAGAAACCTTGCCTTCTCAAAGTACTCTTCAGCTTTATCCCTGTTGCCGAGGCTCTCGTAAGCCTCAGCAAGCATGAGGTAAACCTCAACATCCCTCAGCTTGACCCTTTCAAGCTCCTCAATGGCTTTTCTGTAGTTCTTCCTGTCCAGGTAAAGCTTTGCCCTTTTCAGGACGTTCTCGGCATCCCTCTGTTCTTTATAGCCCTTCAAGTGAACTCCAAGCTTGAGAAGTGTGTTAATTTTAAGTATAAATCTACCGTTCAGAATTTCAATGCACCTTGGAGGATAGATGCTATCAAAGATTAGAAATAACATGAAAGCATTCAGCCTTCCCCTCTGGATTGTGGCTGCCTCCTTCGTCGGCACGATATTTCTGGTCTGGGGAAGGGGTTCAGTTTCGGGACCGTCATCGGGGCAGGTGGCAACGATTAACGGCCATCCCATCGAGGCTACGGAGTTCTTCAGGCAGGTTAACAGACTGTCAAAGGAGTACGAGAAGCGGTTCGGCGAGAACTACAGGAAGGTAATCGGTGAAAGCCAGATAAAGAGAATTGCCCTAAACCAGCTTATCGTCAGGAAACTCCTCATCGACGAGGCTGAAAGGGAGGGGATAAAGGTGAGCGATTGGGCGGTTGCAAACAGGATAAGGTCGTTCCCCTTCCTTCAGGATAACGGCAACTTCTCCGAAAGCCTTTACAGACAGTTTTTGAAGGTGAACAGGCTTACTCCAAAAGCCTTCGAGGATATGGTAAGGGAGGACCTGAAGGTTGAGAAGCTCAAATCGGTGATAGACTACGAACCGACGGTTCTCAAGGAGGAGGTGAGGGCACTCTACAGGCTCAACTTTGGGAAGAGGCCTTTCGAGTACAAGCTGTTCCTCTTTTCACAGTTCAGCCCGAAGGTTTCGGAGAAGGAGATAGAGGAGTTTTACAGGGAGAACAGGTTCATGTTCCGGTCGAAAACCCTGTCCACATTTGAAGCGATAAAGATTCCAAAGGGTAAGGGGGCGGAGGAGATTGTAAAGAGGGCGTTCAACATGGCTAAAAGCGGAAAGCTAAGCAGCATAGACGGTTACCTGACCTTTACCCCCGACGAGAAGCTGAGGAAGAGGTTTGAGGGCATTTTGAAAAAGAGCAAGAAGGACTACGGATTTGTTGAGATCGACGGGAACTACTACGTGTTCTTAAGGAAAACGAAGGAGGAGGTTAAACCCCTGAGCAAGGTAAAAAGCCTCATAGAGATGAAGATTAAGCAGAGGAAAGCAAAACTCCTTGCCGAAAAAGCCGCAAAGGAGTTTATGAAATCTGGAAAGTGGAAGCCCGACGGAAAACTCAAACCCCTCAACAAGGAGGAGCTCTTTACAAAGCTCAAAATCGTCAACTCTCAGGACTTGGGAAGGCTGTTTGAGGCGAAAACGGGAGACGTTGTCGGACCGGTTGAGGTCTTTAACGGATATGCTCTCATAAAGCCCGTGGGTGCTCTTAAGGTTAAAAGCATGGAGAAGGAGAAGGTTGATGACCTCAGGGGCTTTCTGCTCCAGACAAAGAGGGAAGCTGCATTTGAGTCCTACGTTGACTTCCTGAGAAACAGGGCAACCATCAAGGTAAACAGCAGGTACCTTAAATGACAGGAATACTCATAGTGATCTCCGCCCCCTCAGGAACGGGGAAATCAACCCTGACGAGGCTCCTTCTGTCCGAATTTAAGAACGTTGAGTTCTCAATCTCTTACACGACGAGGGAACCGCGGGAAAATGAGGTAAACGGGAAGGACTACTTCTTTGTGAGCGAGGAGACGTTCAGGAAGATGATAGATGAGGGGGACTTCCTTGAGTGGGCAAACGTCTATGGC
>CAZIVU010000127.1:0-3108 GCA_964542865.1 uncultured bacterium
ATTTGATTATCCCGCTTGCAATTCCCCACCTGTGGGCGTACATCCTTCCGTAGGGCCTTGCGCTCACGGGAACGATCTTTATGAACGGCTCCGATAGTATCTCATCAACGGGAACCTTGAAAGCTTCGGAGAAGCCCTTTAGCTCCTCCCTCAGTACCCTCATGTCCTCATCGTCCGTTTCAAATACCTTTACCTCTTTCCCCAAGAACCTTTCGGGAACCTCCCCCCTTATGTAGATTACCCCTCCGTGCATCCCCGTTGCGCAGTAGTCACCTACGATATCCTCTCCCGGCTTCCTGTTGAGCCCGAGCAGTATGAGCCTTCCGCCTGCCATGTACTCTGCGAAGAAGTTTCCAGCCCTTCCTCCGACTATAAATGTGGGAACGAGGTCCTTGTATCCCTTCATGTGTATTCCGACCCTGTATCCGACATCGCCCTCAACGTAAACCTTTCCTCCCCTCATCCCGTATCCGCAGACATCTCCCGCATGGCCGTAGATGACTATCTTCCCCTTCATCATCGTGTTTCCGGCACCGTCCTGAGCGTTCCCGATAACCTCTATTTTGGGACCGTAGAGGAATATCCCCAAGTCGTTTCCGGCCGTCCCGTGAACCTCTATCTCAACCTCTTCCTTAATTCCCGTTCCGATGTACCTCTGGCCGTAAACCTCCTTCAGGATTACCTTCTTTGCCCCTTCCTTCACAAGCTCCTTTACCTTCTCGTTAACGGTCCTGTAGTGGGTTGTTCCGCAGGTTATCTCGTAGATTCCATTTCCGATCTGTCTTACTTTCATCGTAAACTCCTTAAGCCGGGTAGCATATCTCCTCGGTTTCGCAGTAGTTCATGAGGGCTATGACGGGCTCCCCCGCCTTCGGCATCCATACCCTGTCCGGGTCGGGACAGATTATCCTTATTGCTGACTCCTCGCTTGCCATGTAGACCGTATCCCCCTTCACTGCTGCAACGAAGGGCCTGAGCTTAATCCTGTCGTTGAAGCCTATAAGCCCGTCCTTGAAGGCAAAGAGCATGGCAAACGGGCCGTTCATCATTGCCGAGCCGTAGATCTGCCTTATCATCCTCTCCATTCTGGAAACCTTGTCAAGCTTCAGCTCCTCCGTGTGCTCTATATCCTTCCAGAACGGGGAAGCCATCGCCATAAGGGTCGCCCTTATGGGTAACCTGTGCTTTCTGAAGAGGAGGTCAAAGATGTAGGCTGCAACCTCCGTGTCCGTTAGAAGCGTGCACCTGTACCCGTACATCTCAACGTATCTCTTGTTTGTCCCGTAGGAGGTAATCTCCCCGTTGTGGACTATTGACCAGTCAAGTAGCGTGAACGGGTGGGCACCTCCCCACCATCCAGGGGTGTTTGTTGGGAACCTTGTGTGTGATATCCAGATGTATCCCTCGTACGAGTCAATCTCGAAGAACTCTCCGATCTCGTCCGGCTCACCGACCCCCTTGAACGCTCCCATGTTCTTCCCGCTCGATATGACGTATGCTCCCTTTACCTTCTCGTTTATCGTCATAACCGTCCTTACAACCATGTCCTCTTCGGTTTCAAGAGGTTGCTTTGCCTCCTCCTTCGGTGAGACAAAGAACCTGTAGAACACCGGAGGAACGGTCTTCCTGTACAGTGAGGGAACGCTCTTTGTCGGGATAATCTCGCTTTTGACGATTGTGAATGACCTGCTGAGAATGGCGTTGACTTCGGATTCAACATCTATGGAGTCCATCATTACGTGGAAGGCGTAGAACTCCGCCATTTCCGGGTAGAGCCCGTAGGCGGCATATCCCGCCCCCATCCCGTTTCCCCTCTCCTTCATCGAGGTTATCGATTCCCTTATCACCTTTCCGGAAATCCTCTTCCCGTCTCTGTTTATGAGCCCTGAGAGGCCGCATCCCGACATATCTGAATAGCACTTCATCGCTTCCCCCAATCTCTGTATGCTGTCCTGTCCTTCAGGATTTTCTCATCTCTCCAGCTTTTTGGAAGGTCAACGATGCCGAAGTTAACGTCCGTTAGCCTGTCCTTTATCTGCGATATATCGATGCCCTGCCTTATAAGGCCGGTGAGTATTCCGACCCTTTCAATCCTCCCAACGGCAACAAATCCCACGAGCCTGTTGTCCTTGATGATAGCTTTCCTGTAGTATCCTCTGTCCTCAAACCTGTCGTTTATCAGGACATCGTAAGAGCTGTCTGGAGGTTCAACAATTCCAGCATTCAGTACGGGCTTTTCAAGGAACTTCAGGGAGTTAAGAGGTATTCCTCCCAAGTACTCAACCTCCTCCCCCGCCATGTTGAGCCCGGCAACAAATCCCTGCTCGAACGCAAGGGGGAAGAGGGGAAGGTTCTTCCTCTTTCCATCCGTTATATCAACGTTCTCGACGCAGTCACCGGCCGCGTAAACGCTTTCGGCTGATGTCCTCATGAAGCTGTCCGTGTCTATGCCCCTGTTTACCCTTATCCCGGCTCCTTTTGCAATCTCAACGTTCGGTCTGACGCCGATGGCAATGACGACAAGCTGGCAGTCAACCGTTTCTCCGGACTTCAGCCTCACGGATTTAACGCCTTCATCCCCGATTATCTCCTCAACCGTGTTCCCGAACTCAAACCTTATCCCCTTCTCCTCAAACATGGACTGGACAATCCTTGAACCCCTCTCATCGAGAGCCTTGCCCAAAGGTCTTTCAAGTAGCTCAACGATTATCACATCCAAGCCTATCTTCTTAAGGTAGTAGGCTACCTCAAGCCCGATAAACCCTGAGCCTATAACGACTGCCCTTTCAGGTTTCCTCTCATCTATGAACCTTCTCAGCTCCTTTGCCTTTGAGATTTCGGTGAAGGTGAAAACGCCATCCCTTTCGCTTCCCTCAATGGGAGGGACAAACGGCACAGCTCCGGTTGAGATGAGGAGCCTGTCGTAGCTTATGGAGCTTCCATCCTCAAGGTTCAAAGCCTTCCTTTCCGTGTCTATCCCGATGACCTTCCCGTTCACCAGTTTTACGCCGTTCCTCTCAAAGAATTCGCCTCTCCTGTATACGACCTTCTCATCGGGGTACCCCATGAGGACGTCGGCAATCATCGGCTTTGAGTAGCAGCTTGTGC
>CAZIVU010000128.1:0-3079 GCA_964542865.1 uncultured bacterium
ATCCACAAGATAGGTGAGGTTCATGAAGGTGCCGCCGAGATGGACTGGATGGAGCAGGAGAAGGAGAGGGGTATAACGATAACCTCTGCTACCACAACCTGCTTCTGGCGTGACCACAGGATAAACATCGTTGATACCCCCGGCCACGTTGACTTCACGATTGAGGTTGAAAGGTCTTTGAGGGTTCTTGACGGTGCGGTAACGATTCTCTGCTCCGTTGGCGGTGTTCAGCCCCAGACGGAAACAGTGTGGAGGCAGGCGGATAAGTACAGGGTTCCGCGGATAATCTTCGTTAACAAGATGGACAGGATAGGCGCTGATTTCTTCAAAGTGGTTGGAGAGGTTGAGGAGAAGTTAGGGGCAAAACCCCTTCCCCTTCAGGTTCCCATAGGTGCTGAGGAGGAGTTTAAGGGCGTCGTTGACCTCATAACGATGAAGGCTATCATCTGGGAGGAGGAGACGCTCGGCGCAAAGTTCCACGAGGAGGAGATTCCGGAAGACCTCAGGGGAGTTGCTGAAGAGTGGCGGGAAAAGATGGTTGAGGCGCTTGCCGACGTCGATGAAGATATCATGATGAAGTACCTTGAGGGTGAGGAGATATCCGAGGATGAGATAAGGAAGGCGATAAGGGAAGGAACCATCGGAATTAAGTTCTTCCCTATGCTCTGCGGTTCAGCTTTCAAGAACAAGGGAGTTCAACCCCTCCTTGATGCAGTTGTTGACTACCTCCCATCACCGCTTGACGTTCCCCCGATCAGGGGCATAAACCCCTCAACTGGAGAGGAGGAGGAGAGGCACGCATCGTACGATGAGCCCTTCTCCGCCCTTGCATTTAAGATTCTCACCGACCCTTACGTGGGCCAGCTGACCTTCATAAGGGTTTACTCCGGCTGGATGGAGTCGGGCTCCTACGTTTTCAACGCAACAAGGGGGAAGAAGGAGAGGCTTGCAAGGATTCTCCGTATGCACGCAAACAAGAGGGAGGAGATTCCCGTTTTGGGTGCGGGAGACATCGCAGCAGCCGTCGGCTTGAGGGAGACCTACACGGGGGATACCCTCTGTGACCCGGATCACCCGATACTCCTCGAAGCTATGGAGTTCCCTGAGCCGGTTATATCCGTTGCCGTTGAGCCGAAAACGAAGGCGGATCAGGAGAAGCTTTCAATCGCACTTCAAAAGCTTGCGAAGGAGGACCCCTCCTTCAGGGTGGCAATAGACCACGAGACGGGACAGACGATTATCTCCGGGATGGGTGAGCTTCACCTTGAGATAATCGTTGACAGGCTTAAGAGGGAGTTCAACGTTGACGTTAACGTTGGAAAGCCTCAGGTTGCCTACAGGGAAACGATAAGGAAGGCGGTAACTCAGGAAGGTAAGTTCATAAAGCAGACTGGTGGTAGGGGTCAGTACGGACACGTCTGGCTGAAGATTGAACCCTTAGAGCCCGGAAAGGGGTTTGAGTTCAACGAGACCATCAAGGGTGGGGTTGTTCCGAAGGAGTACATCCCTGCCGTTGAAGCTGGTGTCAAGGAGGCGATGGAGACCGGCGTTGTGGCTGGTTATCCGATGACGGACGTCAAGGTTACGCTCTTTGACGGTTCGTTCCACGAGGTTGACTCATCCGAGATGGCTTTCAAGATTGCTGGCTCGATAGCCTTCAAGGAGGGTGCAAAGAAGGCAAACCCCGTTCTCCTTGAGCCTATCATGGAGGTTGAGGTAACAACCCCTGAGGAGTTCATGGGGGACGTTATCGGAGACCTTAACAAGAGGAGAGGAAGGGTTCAGGGAATGGAGGCAAGGGGAAATGCTCAGATAATAAGGGCGCTCGTTCCCCTTGCGGAGATGTTCGGCTACGCAACAGACCTTCGCTCAATGACGCAGGGAAGGGCAACGTACATAATGAGGTTCTCCCACTACGAGGAGGTTCCTCCCAACGTTGCCGAGCAGATAATCGGGGAGAGGTCAAAGTAAAAGCTTTACTTTTGAGGCTAATTGCTTATAATTTTACGCCGTCAATTTTGCTGAGAACTTAAGGAGGAAGTTGAGATGGCAAAGGAGAAGTTTGAACGGAAGAAACCCCACAAGAACGTAGGGACGATAGGACACGTAGACCATGGAAAGACGACGCTCACAGCGGCGATAACCCACTGTCTCTCCCTGAAAGGGATGGCAGAAGAGGTAGCATTTGACCAGATAGACAAAGCGCCCGAGGAGAGAGAAAGAGGAATCACGATTGCGACCGCCCACGTAGAGTACGAATCTGACAAGTACCACTACGCCCACGTAGACTGCCCCGGACACGCGGACTACATAAAGAACATGATAACAGGTGCAGCCCAGATGGACGGAGCCATCCTGGTTGTCTCGGCGGCGGACGGACCCATGCCCCAGACAAGGGAACACGTCCTCCTTGCAAGGCAGGTCAACGTCCCCTACATAGTCGTATTCCTCAACAAAGTGGACATGGTTGACGACCCAGAACTCTTAGAACTGGTTGAACTTGAGGTAAGAGAACTCCTCAACGAATACGGATTTCCCGGAGACGAAGTACCCGTCATAAAAGGCTCCGCACTCAAAGCACTTGACTGCCAGAGCGAAGACTGCCCCGACTGCCAGCCCATATACGAACTTGTAAACGCCCTTGACGAATACATACCCGAACCCGTAAGAGAAGTTGACAAACCGTTCCTCATGCCCATAGAGGACGTATTCTCCATATCCGGAAGGGGAACGGTCGTCACGGGAAGAGTAGAAAGAGGAAAGCTCACGGTAGGAGAAGAGGTAGAGATAGTTGGACTCAGAGAAGAACCCCTGAAGACCGTTGCGACAGGTATAGAGATGTTCAGGAAACTCCTTGACGAAGCACTACCGGGAGACAACGTAGGCGTTCTCCTCAGAGGAATAGGCAAAGACGAAGTAGAAAGAGGGATGGTACTTGCGAAGCCCGGGACGATAAAGCCCCACAAGAAATTCCAGGCAGAAGTATACATCCTCTCAAAAGAGGAAGGAGGAAGGCACACCCCGTTCTTCAACGGATACCAGCCACAGTTCTACTTCAGGACGACGGACGTAACGGGAA
>CAZIVU010000129.1:0-2993 GCA_964542865.1 uncultured bacterium
TAAAGCTTTTCTGAGGAGGAAGAGGATGAAGATACACGAGTTTCAAGCAAAGGAGGTATTCTCGAAGTACGGCTTGCCAATACCGAAGGGGATTGTAGCCCACAACGCACACGAGGCTGAAAGGGCAGCAAAGCAGATAGGAACTCCCATCGTCGTTGTCAAGGCTCAGGTTCATGCCGGCGGAAGGGGGAAAGCCGGAGGTGTAAAGCTTGCCAAATCCCCAGAAGAGGCGGGAACGATTGCAGCCCAGATGATAGGAAGCAGGTTGAAAACCTACCAGAACCCGGAAGGACTCCCCATCAATGCGGTGCTTGTTGAGGCGGGAGTGGACATCGAAAGGGAGTTCTACGTCGGGCTTACACTTGACAGGGAGGTATCAAGACCCGTTCTCATGGTCTCGGCTGCTGGGGGTATGGAGATCGAGGAGATAGCGAAGAGCACCCCTGAGCTGATATTCAAGGAGCACATAGACCCTGTTCTCGGGCTCATGCCGTATCAGGCGAGGAAGCTTGCCTTCAAGATGGACCTGAAGGAGAAGCCTCTCCTCTCACAGTTTGCAAAGCTCGTAATGACCTTAAGCAGAATGTACTTTGAGCTTGATGCCTCTCTGATAGAGGTCAACCCCCTCATAAAGACGAAGCAGGGGGAACTCATCTGCCTCGATGCAAAGATAGATTTTGATGATAATGCCCTCTTCAGACACAGGGATATCCTTGAGCTTGAGGATACAACGCAGGTAGACCCCCTTGAGCTTGAAGCTGGAAAGTGGGATCTGAATTACGTAAGGCTCGACGGGAACATCGGCTGCATGGTCAACGGTGCAGGACTTGCAATGGCAACGATGGACATAATCAAGTACTACGGAGGGGAACCTGCAAACTTCCTTGATGTTGGAGGAGGGGCTACCGTCGAAAGGGTTGCGGCAGCTTTCAGGATACTCCTGTCGGACCCGAAGGTGAAATCCGTCTTCGTAAACATATTCGGGGGGATTGTCCGCTGCGACAGGATTGCCGGCGGAATTATTGAGGCTGCAAAGCAGGTGAAGCTTGACAGGCCTCTCATCGTGAGGCTTGAGGGAACGAACGTTGAGATCGGAAGGCAGATGTTAAAGGAGAGCGGGCTCAACATAATCCCGGCAACGGATATGGCTGACGGGGCTGAGAAGGCTGTAAAAGCTGCAAGAGGAGAACTATAAAGGAGGGAAAGATGAGCATACTCGTTGATAAGAATACAAAGGTTGTTGTTCAGGGGATAACCGGAAAGGAGGGAAGCTTCCACGCAAAGCAGTGCCTTGATTATGGAACGAACATCGTTGCAGGCGTAACCCCCGGAAAAGGGGGACAGATGTTTGAGGAGAAGGTCCCCGTATTCAACACGGTTGGGGAGGCTGTCGTTGAGACGGGGGCAAACGCATCGCTTATCTTCGTTCCTCCCGCATTTGCTGCCGATGCCATCGTGGAGGCTGCAGATGCAGGAGTGAAGGTTATAGTCTGCATAACCGAGGGAATTCCCGTCAACGACATGGTGAAGGTAAAGAGGGCGTTGGAGGGAAGGGACGTAAGGTACATTGGACCGAACTGTCCGGGAATTATAACCCCCGAGGAGTGCAAGATGGGGATAATGCCCGGGCACATATTCAAGAAGGGGAAAGTGGGAATCGTATCAAGAAGCGGGACCCTCACGTACGAGGCTGCATACCAGCTAACGACGAGGGGAATAGGTCAGTCAACGGTAATCGGCATCGGTGGAGATCCTGTTCCTGGAACAACCCACAGGGATGCGATAGAGATGTTTAACGAGGACCCTGAAACGGAAGCAATAGTCCTCATCGGGGAGATAGGAGGAACTATGGAGGAGGAAGCTGCCGAGTACATAAACGCAAATGTGAGAAAGCCCGTAATTGCGTACATAGCCGGTGTGACTGCACCTCCCGGAAGGAGGATGGGACATGCCGGTGCCATCATCTCAGGTGGAAAGGGGGATGCAAAGAGCAAGATGGAGGCACTGAGCGAGGCCGGAGCTTTTGTATGTGATACTCCAGCAGTTATAGGGGAGACGGTCGAGAGGGTGCTTAAGGAAAGGGGGATAATTAAATAAAGGAGGAGAACATGCCAAAGGGTATTGTTGAAGTCAACGTTGACTGGTGCAAAGGCTGCAACATCTGTGCTGCCGTCTGTCCAACGGGTGTCCTTGAGCTTGACAGAGTGAAAGCCGTCATGCAGGTTAAAAACCCTGAAAAGTGCATAGGATGCAGACAGTGTGAGATGATCTGCCCGGACTTCTGCATCTTCGTATTCACTCCAGAGGAGTTTGAACAAATATCCGGAATGAAAAGCGCTTAACGGAGGTAAGTATGGCTGAGCTTAAATTTGGAAACCATGCCTGCGCTGAGGCTGCAATCATTGCAGGGTGTAGGTTCTACGGGGGATATCCCATAACCCCATCTTCAGAGATAGCTGAGAAGATGTCCGAACTTCTTCCAAAGGTTGGGGGAGCATTCATCCAGATGGAGGATGAGATAGCCTCTATGGCTGCCGTTGTTGGAGCATCCTTTGCCGGTAAGAAGGCGATGACGGCAACCTCAGGACCCGGTTTCTCCCTGAAGCAGGAGAACCTCGGGTATGCGGCGATGGTTGAGGCTCCATGCGTTATCGTTAACGTTCAGAGGGGAGGACCTTCAACAGGGCTTCCGACTGCAATCGGACAGCAAGAGATAATGCAGTCCATGTGGGGAACCCACGGGGATAAGCTCATTCCGGTTTTCTACCCCGCATCCGTCGAGGAGATAATGGAGGAGACGATAAGGGCGTTCAACTGGGCTGAAGTCCTTAGAACCCCCGTTGTTCTCCTCCTTGACGAGGTCTTAGGACACATGAGGGAAAGGGTCGATACTGAGAAATTTAGGAACGTTGAGATATGGAACAGGAAGAAGCCTAAGGTCTCACCAGAGGAGTACCTTGCATACAAGCCCGGGGAGGATGACGTTCCGGCGC
>CAZIVU010000130.1:0-2944 GCA_964542865.1 uncultured bacterium
AAAGCCGAACTACCCAAGGGTTGCAGGCTATGACCTTGACTTCGTCAAGTTTGAGCTGAAGAAGGTTATCCTCCTTGAGGATGCCTTCAGGAAGGGACTTACAGTATACACCACGATCGACAGCGACATCCAATCCTACGCTCAGAAGGTTCTCAGCAGCTACAACGGAAAATACAGGCAGGAGCATGATGTTCCCGATATTCAGTGTGCCGGCATGGCCATAAACAGGAAGGGTGAGGTTCTCTTCGTTGTTGGAGGGGACAACTACACTCAGACAAAGCTCAACAGGGCATTTCAGGTTTTAAGGCCAATAGGCTCTACAGCAAAGCCCTTTACCTACCTAACAGCGTTTCAGGATGGACTTTCCCCCTACGACTTTATCCCCAATACCCCTTTTGAAATGCCGAAGGGAAACAGCACGGACAACGATACATGGGCTCCTGAAAACTACTCCCACAGGTACTCAGATTACATGGAGTTGAAGTACGCCCTCGAACATTCGGTTAACGTTGCAACCCTCCACCTTGCAATGAGGGACTCTGCAGGGGTAAAGAGAAACCTTAAGAAGTTCAAGCTAATCGGTGATTACTTTGACCTCTCATACGTCTTAGGAAGTTTTTCCTCAAACCTTTACAGGATTGTCAGGGCTTACTCTGCCATCCAGAGCGGCGGGATAATGTATGAACCTTACGTGATAAGGGAGATTATCGACAGGGATGGGAAGCTCATCTACAGGGGATACCCGAGGTTCAGAAGGGTTGCAGACAGCAAAAGCATCAACATACTGAGGACAATCCTTCAGGACGTTATCAGAGAAGGAACTGCAAGGAGAATCTCATACCTGACGGGAAGGTTTGACGTTGCCGGGAAAACGGGGACGACGAATGACTGGAAGGACGTCTACTTCACAGGTTTTACAACGTCCTTTACGATGAGCATCTGGTTCGGAAGGGACAGCTATAAACCCCTGTGGAAGAGGGCTGTAGGGGGAAGCGTTGCAGCACCTGTGTGGGCTGAGATTGCGGTGAAGATATGCAGCAGGTATGGGTGCAGGAAGTTCGTCCCCCCCTATGAAGAGGTTGTCAGGAGCTATCCCGAACCTTTAAACATTCCTGAAGGAAACCTGAAGAGCTTGCTTTCGGAGAACTTCCTTGGCGGTTCTTACCTTCTCTCTTTCATAGACAGCAGTAGCTTTGATAACTCCTCCCTCTCAGATTCATCCTCAAGGTAGGAGCAGGCAATCTTAATAAAGTCCTTGTAGGTTCTCCCCTCCGTCTTCCACCTGCCGTATGCCTCCTCAAACACCCTGTAGGTCTGTATGCCGAAGAAACGCTGAAGGGCACTCAGAACCCTGTCCTCATCGATGTTTTCCCGTTCAACTCCAAAAAGCTTTCTCAGTTCACGCTCAAGCTCCTCCCTCTCTTCCCGGCTCTCCAGGTTTGACGTTATCGATGCAATTAGCCCCTCTGGATTGCTTTCCCTCAGGGCATCATCTATCACCATAGGGGTTATTATCCCGAAGTACTTGCTAACGATGTCCTCAAGCCTTTCTATATCGATATTCAGCCCTGAATGCTGCTTCCCGAACAGTGAACGTATTCTGCCGGCAATTTCCTCCCGTTCTTCAACAGGAATATCCGAGAGCAGTCGCTCAACAAGCCTTTCAGGTGTTCCAGCTTCTCTAACCGCCTCATCAACCACCGAGGCTGTAGCCACTCCGAAAAAGGGATTCAGCAAAGAGATTAGCTTTTCCCTTTGGCTGTCTGTTATCCTTATCCCTCTTACCGCTTTTCTCCCTTCTCTTATCCTCTCAAGAATCTCCAAGTGCTGCTTCTTAACCTGCTCGGACACATCCTCTCCAGGCTCCGGCTCCCTCTCTATTCTCTTAACTATCTTCCCATCCTTGAAGATGTTCGTTACAAGCCTGTTTGATGATGAGTAAAACTCAGTCTGGATGTGGTAGGTATGGTTGCCGACCTTGATATCGTCGTTCTTTGAGATAACAGCCATCTCAACCCCGGTGCTTCCAAATTTTCGGGAATTATACTATACTGTGAAATTAGATTAATCATGGGGGATAGAATGGAACTGAAGGGGAGCTTTAAGCAGGTTTCAGACCTTATGGACGTGTTTCAGCTCATCCATGTGGGCAAGAAAAACGGAAGGTTAGTCCTTTCAGGAAAATACGGTGAAATAACGGTTTTCATCAAAGGGGGGAACGTAGTCAACCTTGATGTTAACGTATCCCTCCTTAAAGAGCTCTCAGATAAGTTCAGGGACGGAAAGGTTGACCTGAGGGACTTCTTTGACTCGTGCCTCCACTACGTATCGCTGTGGGATACGGGAAACTTCAAGTTTGTTGAGGAGGAGGTTCCTGTTGAGGAGAAGGGAAGCCTTGACGTCCTCAATGCCATGATGGAGTTCACGAAGGAGAGGGACGAAGTTGGAAGTCTCATTGAAGGACTAATAAGGTCCGATGTGAACTTTGAGCTTTTGGATCAGCCTGTTGTTAATGAGATAAACTTGACGCTGGATGAGTGGAGGATACTTGTCGACCTGATAAGGAACAGGAAAAGCATGCAGGAAGTCCTGTTCAGCAATGTTCCCTTTGGGAAGATACTCTCATCAGTCGGAAAGCTCATCAAGTCCGGACTCATCTCACCTATAATGAGGAAAGAGGAGAGGGAAGAAAGGGTAAAGTTCATATCGGAAGAGAAGTTAGGAGCCATAAAAGAGTTTCTCAACAATAGCATGGGTCCGATGGGAAGCTTCCTGGCTGATGATGTTATGGACGAGATGGGGTTCACTAAAGGAATTCCCGTTAACATGGTTGATAGCTTCATAGATGCTCTCGCAGACAAAATCCCGAGTAGTTGTTTCTACGAAGGGGAAAGTGTAAGGACAGGTTTAAGAGAATCGCAAGGGAGATACTAAAAACATAGGG
>CAZIVU010000131.1:0-2882 GCA_964542865.1 uncultured bacterium
TCTTCAAACCTTGAAATTCCTATCTCCTTTGACTCCACGAGCCGCCTGTAAAACTCCAAAACATCATCTCTGACTGCGTCCCTCCTTGCCGCCCACAGGGCGAACACAAAGGGAAGCCCGTACATGCTGAACCACTCCTCCCCGAGGTCATATACAAACCTGAAACGGTTGCTTTTTAGAAGCTTAAAAGCCTCATCACCTATTGAGAGAACCGCCGTTGCACCCTTCGGAAGGTTCCCCTCCTTGAGGCTGTAGTACCTGTAGTTCGGCTCAACCCCGTACTTCTCCCTCAGCAGAAACTCAATCAAAGCCCTTGATGTCATCGAGCTTTTCGTCAGCCAAACATCCTTCCTGTGGAGCTGGTGGATGGGAAGCTGTGACAGGAAGAGAACGCTCATAACTTTCCCGAATGAGGAGATGGAAACATTCGGAAAAACAAGGTAAAGCTCATGGTTCCTGAGGCACTCGTATGAGGAGACAACGGATACGTCAATCTCACCTTCCCTGAGCATCCTGTTAAGCTCTGAAGGAACATCTTCAACAAACGTGCAGTTGCACTTCACAAGCCCCTTCATAAAGCCGTAGTAAACCGGTATGGTGTTTATGTACTCAATCTTTCCAACCTTTAGCATTCCTGTACCTCAGAACCAAAGAAAGCGTGAGAAGGGTTATTGAAAGTGATATTCCGTTTGCCCCGATAAGGATAGGGTCCCTTCTAAGGATGCCGTAGATAAACCAGAGGAACAAGCCCATTGAGACTTGAGCAATCATGAGAGAGCTTATCCCAGCGGTCTCCTTCGTCCTTACTAACTTTACTAACTGAGGAAGGAAGCCAAACGTTGTGAGAACTGCTGCTGCAATCCCTATAAGTTCAGCAACCGGCATTTTTCCTTGCTCTCTCAACCATTCTGCACACCGAGCAGATTTCTGAAGTTGTTGGCATTCCGCACACCTCACACTCGTTAAGCTCCAATACCCTCTTCAGCTCCTTCTCAAATATCGGCTTCCCCCTCTTGAGGAACTCCCTGTAGAACCTGAGCTTGGTTCCCGGCATCTCATGTTCAAGGTAAGAAAGCGCTATCTTGTATATCCTTGACGTTGCCTTCCTTCCCTTCGGGCATCCCGTTTCCATGAAATCTATGCCGTTCAAAATCGCATAGCTCACTATCTCCTTCTCCGTCAGAAAGCAGAAAGGTTTAACCTTCCTTGCAAACCCGTACTCTTCAAGGAGAACCGGGTACTGCCTCCCGAGGTATCCCATCTCCCACCTTACCGTATTTGAGAGGAGAAGAGCAGATTCATCATCAAGGTTGTGCCCTGTTGCAACGGCGTCAAATCCTTTCTCCTTTGAGATTACGTTCATTATGTACCTCTTGAACGTTCCACAGACGGAACAGGTATCCCTCCTTCCGGATAGCTTCGCAATCTCCTCAACCGTGAACCCGAACTTCTCCTTGAGGTTTATAACGTGGAGCGGTTTTCCTATTCTTTCTGCAAACCTCCTGCACGTTTCAAGGGAAAGCCTTGAGTATTCCCACTCCTCAATCCCGAGGCTTATGTGAAGCCCTTCGGCGTTGTAGCCGAGCCTGTTCAGAACATACCAGAGCGAAAGGCTATCCTTCCCTCCGGAAACCGCAACGAGGATTTTCTCCTCCCTCCTTACCATCCTGAACTCTTTTATTGTCCTGTCAACGTACCTTTCAAACCACTTCACGAAGTGCTTTTCGCAGAGGGCAAGTTTGTGGTGCCTGATGAAAACGACAGCTTTCTCTCTCTTTCCCTCCGACTTACACATTCTACAGAGCATTTTAACCCCTTGAAATTGCAACCACTACCTTTACTTTTTCGCCATCCTCAACCCTGTCATCATCGCACAGAAGTTTTCCATCCCTGAGAACAACAGCCGTCTCCGGGAAGATATCAAGCTTCTCCAACAGCCTGTCCACCCTTATAGACCTTTCCTTTATCTCAACCTCCCTCTCCTTTCCGTAAAGCTCAACGCTGACCTTTCCCATGGGTAAATTATCTCATAAATCGTTTTTAACCTGTAATGGATGCTATTCGGAATGGGAACTTTCGCTCACTTTTCCATTGTTTTAGGTTGCCGAACCAAGAATCTTCAAGATAATCCGCTGTGAATTTTGATATCATTGGGTAAAGTGGATTTGGAGTAGATGTTGGATGAACAGGCTCAGGTTACACCTTCAGGAAGCGCAAACCCACATAGAACGGCTGGAGGATGTCTTAAGCCGACTGAGAGGGCTTTATCCTCTGACTTTAAGCAAGTTTCGCCAGCTCACTTCAGCCGAGAAGGATATGCTTGATACCCTTGCTTTTAGGTTTTCAAAGCTTCAGGACCTAATCGGCTCAAAGATTTTTAGGGAATACCTGAATGAGACCGGCTTTGTAACTGAAGGGAAGACGTTTTTAGAGCTTTTGAAGGAGATTGAAAGAGAGAATATCATTGATGTTGATTCCTGGAGTGAGCTTAGAAAGGTAAGAAACCTGCTGGCACACGATTACCCTGAAGAATTTGAAGAAAAAGTGGAAGCAATAAATTATCTGATAGAGAAAACTCCAGAACTGATAAGTGTGGTAAGAAAAATTGAAAGTAAGGTTAACAGAAGCAGAGATTAAACTTATAAAGAAGTTAGCGCAGGAGATTTTTGGAAAGTGCGAAGTTTACGTATTTGGAAGCAGGCTCAAGGAGAAGAGGGGAGGGGATATCGATATATTCATTGTTCCTGAGGTTAAAGAGAAGCTGTTTGCAAAAAAGGTTAAGCTATCGGCAAAGCTTGAGAACATACTTGGCAAACCCGTTGATGTGGTTGTAAGCCGGGACAAAAAGCGGAAGATTGAAGTTGAAGCTCTAAAAGGGGTGA
>CAZIVU010000132.1:0-2839 GCA_964542865.1 uncultured bacterium
CCATCAACCAAACCTTCCCGTTATGTAATCCTCAGTTAGCTTCTCAACAGGTTTTACGAAGAGCTCGCTCGTCCTGTTGAACTCAATAAGCTCCCCAAGGTACATGAAAGCTGTGTAGTCGGAAACCCTTGCAGCCTGCTGCATGTTATGGGTAACGATAACTATGGTTAACCTTCCCCTGAAGCTGCTTATGAGCTCCTCAATCTTCAGGGTCGATGCGGGGTCAAGGGCTGAAGTTGGCTCATCAAAGAGGAGAACTTCAGGCTCAACGGCTATTGCCCTTGCTATGCACAGTCTTTGCTGCTGTCCCCCCGAAAGGTCTGATGCCGGATGCTTGAGTTTGTCCTTAACGTCGTCCCAGAGGGCAGCATCCTTCAGAGCCTTCTCGACCCTGTCCGAAAGCTCGCTCTTGCTCTTAATTCCCTTGAGCCTCAAGCCGTATGCAACGTTATCAAAGATGGACATGGGGAAAGCCGTCGGTTTCTGGAACACCATCCCGACCCTGCTCCTCAGGTCTATCAGGTCAACATCGTCCCCGAGTATGTTCTCGCCGTCAAGGTAGATCTTCCCCTCATACCTGTTTCCCGGGTAGAGGTCGTGCATCCTGTTAAAGCACCTTAAAAACGTGGTCTTTCCACACCCGGACGGTCCGATAAGGGCGGTCACGAGGTTTTCAGGTATGGAGAGGGATATACCTTTCAGCACCCTGTTGTTGCCGTAGTAGAAATTAAGGTTCTCAACCCTTATCTTCTCCTTCTCCTTTACAGGAACCACAAAGCTCACCGCTTAAACCTCCAGCTTGCCACAAATCTCCCAAGCAAGTTAAACACAAGAACGGCAAAAGTCAATATTACAGCAGCTGCCCAAGCAAGCTGCTGCCAGTACTTGTACGGGCTCATCGCATAGTCGTACATCGTCACCGTCAGAGAGGCAAGGGGCTGAAAGATGTTCGTTGACATGAAGTTGTTGCTGAAGGAGGTAAAGAGGAGCGGAGCCGTTTCTCCCCCTATCCTTGCTACGGAGAGTATGACCCCGGTTGCTATCCCGGTTATCGCTCCCCTGTAGACGACGCTCACTATGACCTTTGACTTTGTCGCCCCCATCGCGTAGGCAGCTTCCCTCAGTTCCTTCGGAACCATCCTCAGCATATCGTCCGTTGTCCTGAGGATTATGGGAACCATCATTATTGCAAGGGCTACCGAGCCGGCAATCCCCATAAAGTGGCCAAGGGGCTTCACCATAACTGCATAGACGAACGTTCCAACAACGATGGATGGAACGCTCATGAGTATGTCGGACACGTCCCTCACAGCTTCAGCAACCTTCCCCCTTCCGTACTCGGAAAGGTACGTGCCCGCAAGTATCCCTATCGGAATGCCGATGACGGTAGCCAGCGAAACTATAAGGAACTGCCCGACAATTGCGTGCTTCAAGCCTCCCGATGCCTCGCCGGGAGATGGGGGATTCCCGATAAACACGTCAAGCGATATGGTTGAAAAACCCTTAAGAACGAGGACGCCCAATATCCACGCAAGCCAGAATATCCCGAAAATTGCTGAGAGGGATGAGAGGAGAAGAACCAAACTGTTCATAAGCTTTCTCTTCTTTACGTAGTTCAAACCTACCTCTTACCAACCCTTTTCAGGAAGACAAACTTTCCAACGGCTATTATCAGGAAACTCATGATGAAGAGGATAAAGGCAAGGAGGAAAAGGCTCGATATGTATATGTCGGAATCCGCCTCGGTAAACTCATTTGCAAGCGTTACCGTTATTGATGTTGCAGGCTCAAGGAGGGATTTGGGTATAACGGGTTGATTGCCCATGACAAACGTAACGGCCATCGTTTCCCCCAATGCCCTTCCCAGCGACAGGATAACGCCCCCGAAAACTCCCAACTTCGCGTAGGGGATAACGACATCCTTGAGAACATCCCACTTTGTAGCGCCGAGGGCATAGGCGGACTCCTTCAGTATATCCGGAACCATCCTGAACGAATCCCTTGAGAGGGCAGCAGTAAACGGGAGAATCATGATTGAGAGGACAACGGATGCGGTGAGCAGCCCGATGCCGGGAGTCTGGCCTGAGAACAGGTGCCCTACAACCGGAAGGGAGCCAAAGCTCTTGCTGAGAAAGGGTCCGACGGTATCCCTCATAACGGGTGCAAAGTAGAACAGACCCCACATGCCGTAGATGATGCTCGGGATTGCCGCAAGGAGCTCAATGGCTACCCCGACGGGAGACCTCAGCCTGTGGGGAGCTACCTCCGTCAGGAAGATGGCTATCCCTATGGCTACGGGGACGGCAATCAGAACGGAGATGAGCGTGCTCACAATCGAGCCGAATATAGCCGGCAAGCCTCCAAACTTTGAGAGCGGAGGGTTCCAGCTCTTTGATGTGATGAAGTGGAGAAAACCAAACTTTGAGATGGCGGGGATGGATTCCCTGAAGAGAACAACGGCTACAAGGATGAGTATGGAGACAACGAAAACCACAGATATGAGCGAGAGGCTCTCAAAGATGATATCGGAAAGGTAAAAACCTTTCCTCCTTGCTCCTTTCTTCAACCTGTCTTCCATTGATGATAAGTATATCAGGAGAGGAGCAAAATTTCCATTCAGAGAGGAGGCTGTTTGAAAAATCCTCATGTACTTCCCGGGATTCTTCAGCTGCCAGGGGCAACCGAACTCCCTCTAACTCCCCCTGCAAGGGGGAGAACCATCATCCTGAGAGTGGAGCGAAGGATCCCTCAAATTTCCCAACCTCTTTATCAAACAGCCTCCCTCTGCTGATTGATATGTTAAATTTTTATCATATAATTAGCTCCTGCATTTTGGAGG
>CAZIVU010000133.1:0-1649 GCA_964542865.1 uncultured bacterium
GAAAGCCACAGCGGTATCTCACCGGCTATCATCTGGTTCACAACCCTCAAACCACCGATAAACGAGTACTTGCTCTTTGACGACCAGCCGGCGTAGAAGAATATCGGAGGCATGCTCGTTACAAGTGCAAGTATCATCAAAAGGTCAAAGTTCGTGCTGACGATGTAGCTCGTCTTGGAGAACGGAATAAACGCCATCAGCATTGCGGAGAAAACGAAAGCAACAAACGGCATAAGGGAGAAGAGAAGTTTATTTGATCTCCACTGAACGATCAGTTCCTTCTGAAAGAGCTTGAAAACGTCCGCCGTTGTCTGAAGCAAACCCCAAGGACCGACGTAGTAAGGTCCAATTCTCAGGTGCGCATCGGCAAGAACCTTCCTCTCGGCGTAGAATATCATCAGAAAGATGAAGAGCATGAAGAGGAAACCGGGAAAGAATATCGCCTTAATCCAAGCCTCCATATCTCCTCCTACCTGTCAATATCTCCGTGGCACATGTAAAGAGAGGCAAATATTACAGGAACATCGGCAAGCCTTGCACCCTCAAGCAGCTTCGGAAGAGCCCACACGTTTGCAAAGGATGGTGCCCTCATCTTCAACCTGTAAGGACCTGTCCCGCCATCGCTTATGAGGTAAAAGTCAAAAGCACCCCTTGCCCACTCAACGGTTGAGAAAGCCTCGCCCGGAGGAACCTTGACGGGGAACTTCGCCCTGTAATCCCCTTCGGGGAAACCCTCAACCGCCTGCCTTATAATCTTTGCAGACTCTTTAAGCTCATCTATAAGGACGTGGTACCTTGCATGGGCATCACCCTCCTCTCTGGTAACTACGTTGAAATCAAACTCCCCGTAAGCCGCGTATGGATAATCCTTCCTCATATCTGAAGCAACGCCGGAAGCCCTCAGTGCTGGACCTGCAAGACCAAGCTCAATGGCCTCCTCCTTGGAGACCTTGCCAACATCAACAGTCCTGAGCTTCAGCGTCGGGTTATCAACAAACACCTCCTCATACCTCGGGAGGAACTCCTTCTCAAGGAAGTCAACCGCATCGATCGCCTTCTTGAGGAAGTTAACGGTAGGCTCATACCTGACACCGCCGGGAACTATTGAAGCCGTTGCAATCCTTTGGCCTGAAAACTCCTCAAAGACATCTAAGAACTTCTCCCTTGCGATGAGTGCCCACTGCATCGGCGTGTGAACCCCCATCGTCCCGATAAACGCTCCAAGCCCGACAAGGTGGCTCACTATCCTTCCACCTTCAGCAAGGATAACCCTTGTGTAGTCTGCCTTCTTCGGAACCTCAACGCCGGCAATCTTCTCGGCCGCTATAGAATATCCAACCATCGTTCCAAAATCATCCATGAAACACGCTCTTTCCACGTTCACGATGGCGTTTATCCACGTTCTGTACTCAACAAGCTTCTCAAGGAGCCTCAAAACGTAACCTATGTCCGGGTCGGCCTTGACAACGATATCCCCGTCTATCCAGAGCTTGAGCCTCATCGGCCCGCTTGCAGGGTGCTGAACACCCCAGTTAAGCTGGAGAATCTTCTCCTTCAAAAGTCCAACAGACTCCCCGGATACCTCCTTCTTCTCCTCTACGACGAAAGTGTAGCTAAGCCCTGTTTTATCCATAACTACCCCTTCTTAA
>CAZIVU010000133.1:1749-2812 GCA_964542865.1 uncultured bacterium
ACGTTTTCAATGATGTAGTTAACCTGAAAGCCCTCACCCTTTGGCGTGTAGTCAACAACGTTTACTGTATGCGGATAGTTGAACGACTCCCCCTTGAGAAAGTTCATCACATCCTCAATCTTCTCCCTCTGAGCCTTTATAAGGAGGATGTTCCTGTCAAACTCCTCGCACTCAAACCCGAACCTATCCTCAACCTTCTTCTTTATCTCCTCCAACATGTTCACCTCATCAGTAGCTTATCTCTTCCATCCTGCTCTTGTGCCTTGATGCAACGTTTTCCCTATCTTTCCTTATTATCTCCTTGAGCTTCAGGAAACCCTCAAGCATCGCTTCAGGGTTTGGAGGACAGCCTGCAACAAAAACGTCAAACGGTATGTACTGGGAAACATCCGTTGCAACGAAATCCGAATCCCAGTAGGGACCTCCACCCGAGGCACAGGTTCCAACGCCGATAACGTACCTTGGCTCTGGCATCTGGTTGTAAACCCTCAGGAGAGCGGGAAGCACCTTCCTCGAAACGAGCCCAGTAACGATGACAAAATCTGCCTGCCTCGGGCTTGGCGTTATGAGAAAACCGTACCTTTCCCAGTCAAACCTCGGACCCATAAGGGCAAGTATCTCAAGGGAACAGCAACCGCTACAGAAGTGAACTCCCCACGGGGAGTTTGACCTTGTCCAGTCAAAGAACTTAAGTATCATCTTTTCCCTCCAGCCATTATGTAAGTGAGGGGAATGAGGAGAACGACCGTAAAGATGAAGAATATCCAGCCGTAAGAAGCTGAAGCTTTACCGATGGAGTAGAGAATGTAGACCATTCCGGCAATATCAAGGGCGATAAAGATTATGGCAAAGAAGTAGTACTGGAAGTTAACGCTCGACACTATGGGTTCCGGAGCCGGAAGACCGCACTCATAGGTATCATCCTTTACAGGGTGGGGTTTCTTCGGAGCAAGCGCAATGGACATGCCGAATAGGAGAACTGCCGCCATCACCATGACAAAGACAAAAACTATGAAGCTGTAAAGCATATCTCACTCCTTCCCGACGATTTCAGCCAAGTATA
>CAZIVU010000134.1:0-2752 GCA_964542865.1 uncultured bacterium
TGCGTCAGTCTGTTAATTGCGTAGATGACCGTAATCGATATAGCGGCGGTGATGAGTGTGAGTGCATCCGCCTTCTCAAAGTCACCTCCGGAGACTGCGCTGTATATCTCAAGCGGGATGGTGTTTGTCCTGAAGGGGATATTTCCTGCGAGCATGAGCGTTGCCCCGAACTCCCCGAGCGCCCTTGCGAAGGAGAGGATGAGGGCAGCGATAACCCCCCTCTTTGAGAGGGGAAGGACAACCCTGAAGAACGTTTCAAGCTCTCCCTTCCCGAGGGTGTAGGAAACCTTTAGAAGGTTTCTGTCAACTGCATCGATTGCCGCCTTTGAGCTCTTGACAAATATCGGAAATGCCGCAATTGAGGATGCAACCACAGCTCCATACCAGGTGAAGACGACCCCTGTATGAAACAGCCTGTAGATCAGAGAACCAACAATCCCGTTCTTCCCCAGAATAAGGAGAAGGATGTAGCCCGTAACCGTTGGAGGAAAGACCAGAGGAAGCGTTATGAGGGCATCTAAAAGGTTTTTAAACGGGAAACTGCGGGAGGAGAGGATGTAGGATACGGGAAGCCCGAGGATAAAAACGAAGATGCAGGAGAGGATGGCAACCTTCAACGAGAGCTTTATCGAGAACAGGGCTTCCGGGTCAAGCATCACATCCCCCCTTTAACCTTGAAGAAGCCAAAATCACTGTAAACCTTCTCATCCTGCGATAGGAGGAAACTTTCAAACTCCCGTGAAACTTTTTTACCGCTTGAAGACCTCACCAAGCCTATGTAGAACCTTATCGGATCGTGGGAGGTTTCAGGGAAAACCCTGACGAGCCTCAAACGTTTCCTGAACTTCAGGTAGTCGGAGTAGTAGATTATTCCCGCATCGGCGTTCCCGGTGATTACCCACACCGTTATCTGCCTCACGTTCGGGGCAAAGACGAGCTTTCCCTTTACCTCATCCAGAATCCCCAGATTTCTGAGGGTCTGGAGGGCATACATCCCCACGGGGGCGAGTCTATCCCCGACTGCAATCCTTTCAGCCTCTTTAAGGGACTTGAGCTTTGAGCCTTTTGGGGCAACAAGAACAAGCTCCGTCCCGGCAAATGGGAAAACGCTATCAACAATCCCCTTTTTAATCAGGTAGTCCATCCAGAACTTTGATGCGGAGATGTAGACGTCGGCCGGTGCTCCCGACTCTACCTGTCTTGCGAGCTTTCCGGAGGAGGAGAAGTTGAAAACCACCCTGTTGCCCGTCCTCTCCTCAAACATCTTTCCCAGCTTCAGAACGAGCTCCCTCGTTCCCATCGCAGCGGATACTTCAAGCTGCGCCGCCTGAAGCCCGACCGGAAAAAGAAGAGCGACGAGCAGGAGTAAAAGCCTCATCGAAAACCCCTAAAAGAGAAGCTGGAATTCTGAGACAAAAAGGTTGTTGGCTTTTTCCTCCCCGTGCCTCTCATTGGCAAAGATGTAGGCTGACCTCACGGCTGCCTGCCATCCATCTATGAGGTAGTAAAAGCCCAGTGAGGTGTAATCAACGTCCCTTGAGTCGTCCACGTCATCGTTCGGGTCAAGCCATGAGTACCTTCCAACGATGTGGAGGTTCCTCACAAGTGGAAGCTGATAATCCCCTTGAACGTAGAAACCTTTTGCATTTCCAAGGCTAACAGGGTTTCCGCTGCTGTCCTCTGCATCCTTCGGGTTGTCGTAGAGGTATCCCCCCTCGATAGCAAGACCGATGGGTTTCACGTCAAGCCTTGACTCAACGTCGATGAGGTTTCTCCTGACGGTTGATGCCCCGTAAGACCTGTAGGTAAGCTTTGGGGATGCATCGTAGCCCGTTTCATAGCCCACCCTGAGCCTCCACCTGAGGCTTGCACTGTCAAGGGGGACGGAATCGAGAGCAAATGTGTATATGTACCTCTTATCTCTGTTGTAGATCTTTCCCGAGTTCCACCCCTCTCCGTTCATTACAGCCGCTGTGAGTTTCAATCTGTTAAGTGGAGTATACGTCAGGGAGAGCCCGACATCCCTCCAGACGGGGGCAATCCCGTTCACCGAAACGGGCCTTTCCGGGAGCCAGAGCTTCGTTCCTCCCTTAAGGTAGGACATGGATAGGGGAACCTTGAACATCCCTCCTCTGATTGAGAAGGAGCCAGACCTGTAGTTGAAGAAGGCGTCCCACAGCTCAACCCTACTCCCCCTGTCAGCCTTAAGCGCTATCTTGTAGCCGAGGTTATCGTTCAGCTTCCCGTGAAAGTTAACCCTTGCCTTCCTTACTGAAAACCCGTTTCCTGAGTCCCCGTAGATGCTCTTGACGCTTCCACTGAGGTTTTCCGACTGGGAGAACCTGAAGAGAACCCTTCCATCAACCTGAAGCTTCTCCGTTTCCCTTCGCGGCGTTACCGCGTAGCCTGACCTCTTGAGGAGTTTCTTCAGCTCCCTGTTTTCCTCCTCAAGCCTTTTCACCTTCTCCTCAAGCTGCTGGAGCCTCTTCAGAATTTCCCCGTTTGAGATATCCTGCGGGAAAGCGGGGGAAGAGATAAGAAGTAAGCTTAAAGCGGCCAAGCCCTTCCTCATCCTTACCTCCTCTAAAATGCTAAAGGGGTCAACCCGAGCCGGATTGACCCCTCTAAAGGTTCCTTTCCAAGCCCGGGAGGCACAGCCGTTTCCAGCTGAACCCTGTCGGTCTGGCGCCATAGGTTTCCCCTTAGGCAACCAGACTCGGAACCTGTCCGAATTCTACAAAAAAGGCTCTGA
>CAZIVU010000135.1:0-2718 GCA_964542865.1 uncultured bacterium
ATGGAAAGGTTAACGGTTGAGGAGAACAGGATCGTCATGAGGTTTGATGATGGGGAGGAGGCTTTCATAACGTTCGGCATTGATGGAAAGAAAAGGGTCATCGTTGTAAGCACAACCTTTGTTCCCGAGAGCAAGAGGGGAAAGGGGATAGCGGGAAAGCTCTCCTCAAAGCTTGTTGAGCTTGCACAGGAGAAAGGGTTCAGGATTTACCCTCTCTGCTCCTATACGGAGAGGTACCTCAGGAGGAAGAGGCCAGACCTCATATACCATGGAGATAGTGGTAACGACTGAGAGGAAGCCGAAAGCCTCCGTCGTTGCAGATGCTAAGAGGCTTTCACGGCTTTTCAACGCCCCCTACGTTCCGAGAAGGCACAGGAGCATTGAGGATATAAAGGGGGAGTTCGGGAAGAACGTTCTTGTAGTTAAGGGTGATTTAAACCTTACGGTTTACACGCTTTCCGGTAAAAGGCTCTTCTTCCACCCAGGCCTTTTCAAGATAAGGCTTCTGAACTACCTGAGGACGGAACATGAGGCGATGGTTGATGCCATGAACCTTAAGGAGGGGGATTCCGTCCTTGACTGCAACCTCGGGCTTGCTCAGGACGCCCTCCTTTCCGCATTCGTTTCAAGGAGGAGGGTTGTTGGGGTTGAGAAGGACCCCGTTATTGCCGAGATGGTGAGAAGGGGGCTTAAGACTTACAAGCCAAGGGGGAAGCTTGAGGTTGCCTCATTTGCTTTCAACCTTATAGATGTTAACGTTTCAGATAACTTCGATTTCCTGAAAAGGCAGGAAGACAGGAGTTTCGACGTAGTCTACTTCTCACCGATGTTCATAAAGCCAAAGTGGCACTGCGACGTTATGGCTCCGATGAGGGAGGTTGCCGTAAAGGACTTCCTCACGAGGAGCGTTATAGATGAGGCTGAAAGGGTTGCAAGGAAGAGGGTGGTCATAAAGGTAAACAGGGGCGTCCACGAGCTTTTCGACTTCCTTAAGAGCTACAGCGTTCAGAAAAGCTCAACAAATGTAGAATACCTTTACAGAGAGCTTTAGGAGGGACCATGGAGGGCTACTATGCAAGGTTTGAGGGTAGAGAACCCAACGTTATGAGGGACAGCATCTACGTCCTCGGGGAGGCTGAGAAGGAGGCTCCGAAACTTGAGGGCATCCCCTCGGGGGTTGAGGGGCTTGACGACCTTTTCTTTACGGTAAGGTGGAAGGGAGATAAGGCTGAAAAGGTTTCCCTCAAGGGGATACCTTCCTACGCCGTCGTTAACATAACCGGCATGCCCGACACCGGGAAAAGCCTCATGGTTGAGCAGTTCTCCATAAAGCAGGCTTCTCTGGGAAAGAAGGTTTGCTTTATAACGGTTGAGAGCCCCGCATCCTTCCTTGCCGCTGGACTGAAGGAGAGGGCAGCAGCCATGAACGTTGACTTCTCATCCATAGAGGACAACATAGTAATAATCGATGCTGCAAGCAACTCAAGGTTGAGGGAGGATATCCCGACACTCCTTGATACGTTAGCTTACGTTTACAGGACGTACAGGGTAAACAGGACGGTTATCGATTCGGTTACGGGGCTCTTCGAGGCTAAGGAGATGTTTGCAAGGTCCATCGTCAGGGCACTTTTCAACTTTATGAAGAAGTGGTACCAGACAGCCCTCTTCGTCTCGCAGAAGAGGAGCAGCCATGAGGAGCTGACGGGGGAAGCCGCAGGGGGATACGCAGTTGGACATATCGTTGATTGCACGATGGTTCTTTCAAAGGAGATTGTCCTTTCGAAGACAAAGGCGCAGAACTACAGAACGGAGATAGGTGATATTGTGAGGCTCTTCAGGATAGATGGGTGCAGGCTCTGTGGCCACGACACGAGGATACACCTCATGGACATAAATGACCTTGGTCTCTGCGAGATAGGACCTCCCCTCATAGAGGTTATGAGGAGAAAGTGAAGACGGTTTCGGTTATAGGAAACGGGAAAGTCTCCCCGGGAAGTGAGGTTTACACCATTGCGGAGAAGGTTGGCTACCTGATAGGGGAAAGGGGTTATGTCCTCATCACGGGAGGGCTTTTCGGCGTTATGGAGGCTGCCTCAAAGGGGGCAAAAAGAGCTGGGGGTATCACGGTCGGGATACTCCCCGGCTATGACTTTATCTCAAACGATTACGTTGATGTAAAGCTTCCCACGGGACTCGGACAGGCAAGGAACGTGATTGTGGTATCATGTTCCCGTTTAATCGTTGCCGTTGGCGGGGAGTTCGGGACGTTAAGCGAGATTGCCCATGCGCTCAAGATGGGAGATAGGAGAGTTATCGGGTTCAGGACGTGGGGAATAGAGGGAGTAGCGAACCATGAAGATGGGGAGGCTTTCCTCAAATCTGTTGAAAGCCATCTTTCTTAGCCTTGCCCTTACGGTTTCATCCCTCTCCATGACGCTTGATGCAGCCCTCCTGAAGCTTGAAAGGGATATATCCTTGAATGCAAGCAGCTCTGTGATATCGAGGGACGTTGAAAGGGTCAGGGCGGTTCTCAACGATGTCCCTGTCGGGAACGTCCCTGAGGTTTTCTACCTCACCGGCGATGAAAGGTTCATGGAAAAAGGGGGAAGGATATCTGTTTACAGGAGGTTGCTGGGGGTTTCCCACGTGTTTCTATCGGCACTTACGGTTGTCTGTGTGGTCCTTTCAGCCTACCTGTCCATTCTCTTCTTGCAAAGC
>CAZIVU010000136.1:0-1299 GCA_964542865.1 uncultured bacterium
CTTCCGTTGAACTCCTCCTCCTCGCTCAACCTCAGCCCGACGAGAACGTCAAGGAGCTTGTAGAGAACAAATCCGCACAGGAGCGCATAAGCTATTGTGATTAAAGCCCCGACAAGCTGGGAAACCATAGAAACACCCCCAAGGCCTCCAAGAACCTTTAGACCGAAAATTCCCGTTGCCAGCCCTCCCCATATGCCGTTAATTCCGTGAAGGGGCCACACGCCCAGAACATCGTCAACCTTGAGCTTCTCCTGCTCCCAGATAAAAGCCTTTATAAATATGAGGGATGCGATAAAGCCGATAACAAGAGCCCCCACGGGGTTAACGACGTCGGAACCTGAGCAGATGGCAACAAGCCCCGCCAGAGCACCGTTGTGGATAAACCCCGGGTCATTCTTCCCGAAAATTGCACCTCCTATAAGCCCCCCGGCGGTTGCAAGCAGTGAGTTAACGGCAACGAGCCCGGATATCGTCTCTATGCTCTGTGAGCTCATAACGTTGAATCCGAACCATCCGAGAATCAGTATCCAGCTTCCAAGGGCAAGGTATGGGATGTTGCTTATGGGTATCGGTCTTGACTTTCCCCTTACGTACCTTCCCATCCTCGGTCCGAGTATGAGAACGGCAGGAAGGGCTATCCAGCCTCCGAGGGCGTGAACGACCATGGAACCTGCAAAGTCATGGATGGGCGCACCGAAGACCTTTTCTATCCACCCCTGAAACTGCGATGACCACCTCTCACCCCAGATGAGGGCTTCAAAGACCGGGTAGATAACTCCTGCAAGGAAAAACCCTGCAGTGATGTATGGGCGAAACTTCATCCTTTCCGCTACCCCTCCCGAGACGATGGCAGATATGCAGGCTGCAAACATAAGGAGGAAGAAGAACCTGACGAGCTCGAAACCCCTATCGGAAACGAGCGATGAGGCTCCCTTCAGGAAGCAGACCTTGTGGGCAATCGGGTAGCCGATGAAGTAGTAGGCGACCGTTGCCACCGAAACGTCAACAATTATCTTGACAAGGGCATTGACCTGATTTTTCCTCCTGACAGTCCCCGCCTCAAGGAAGGCAAAACCTGCGTGCATCGCAAGTATCATGACGGCACCGGCGAGCAGGTAAAGGACGTTAAGGGACTGGATGAGGTTTGAAATTCCCGTTTCTGCCATCTCAACCTCCGGTAAACTGTTCAGGCGGTTATTATGCCATAAACTTTTCGTATAATGAACACATGAGGGGTTTTACGCTTATAGAACTGCTCGTTGTTCTGGTTGTGGTCTCCCTTGTCAGCTTCCTCGTTGT
>CAZIVU010000136.1:1399-2657 GCA_964542865.1 uncultured bacterium
TGACATCAACGGGAGAGGTTATAATTCAGGAACTTGATGAGGCTGAAGAGGAAACCCTTAAGGACAAAATGCTGAAAGGGAGGATTCTGGAATGGTTCAAACGGCATTGATTATTATCCTGTTAGTGGTAATATTGCTATTCCTGTTTACCCTGAAGGTTCACTTCCTCGTAAAGGATGCTGTGTCAAGATTTGAGGAGCTTGAGGTCAGGATGCTTAAAATTGAGAACGAGCTTTCCTCCGTGGTTGAGAGGGAGGAATACCTTGAAAGCAACCTGAGGATGGCTCTTAACGAGATAAGCAACATGAGGTCTGGAGGAGAGTGATGAAAGACTTTATATCGATGCTTGATGCCGACAGGCTTTTCATAGAGAACGTGTTGAGCCTTGCATTCACGCTGAAGGAGAAGCAGAAGAGGGAAGAACCCTACAGACCCCTTGAGGGGAAAACCGTTGCCCTCATATTTGAGAAGCCATCTACGAGGACAAGGGTCTCCTTTGATGTCGGCATATACCAGCTCGGGGGTTACGGTGTATACATGGACACGAAGGGTTCCCAGATCGGCAGGGGAGAACCGATAAGGGATACGGCGAGAGTTCTCTCAAGGTACGTTGACTTCATAGTTATAAGGACTTTCAAGCAGAAGAGCGTTGAGGAGCTTGCAAGGTATTCGAACGTTCCCGTTATAAACGCGCTGACCGATGAGGAGCATCCCTGTCAGGTTCTATCCGACATCTTCACGATAAGGGAGTTTCTTGGGAGGCTGAAGGGGGTAAAGGTCGCTTACGTCGGGGACGGGAACAACATGTGCAACTCGTGGCTTGTCGGAGCTGCAACGGTCGGAATGGACTTTTACGCAGCAACGCCGAAAGGTTATGAGCCCCTTGAGTTCTACGTTAAAAAGGCAGAGGAGATATCAAGGGGAACGGGTAGCAGAATTGTCATCACAAACGATCCCGTTGAAGCGGTTAAGGATGCGGACGTTGTCTATACAGATGTTTGGGCAAGCATGGGGAGGGAGGGGGAAGCCGAGGAGAGGAGAAAGGTCTTCATGCCCTATCAGGTTAACAGTGACCTTGTCAGGCACGCAAAGCCGAACTTCCTGTTCATGCACTGCCTTCCTGCTCACAGGGGAGAGGAGGTCACCGATGAGGTTATTGAGGGGGAGAGGTCAATCGTGTGGGATCAGGCTGAAAACAGGCTTCACGTTCAGAAAGCCCTTTTCATAAAACTTGCGAGGAAGAGGAGACCTTAGGAGG
>CAZIVU010000137.1:0-2559 GCA_964542865.1 uncultured bacterium
GTCTCTTCTTTCCTCCATCAATTTTTGGGGAACACTTTATAATGCCATCGGTATAGGGGTGGAGGGGATTTTCAAACACGTCAAAGGTTCTTCCCTCCTCAACGATATAGCCGGCATACATAACGTAAACCCTCTCCGAAACTTCAGCCACAATTCCCATGTCGTGCGTCACGAGCAGGAAGCCGACCCCCCTTTCAACTGTCAAAACCTTAAGGAGGTCGAGTATCTGTGCCTGAACCGTAACATCAAGGGCTGTCGTTGGCTCATCAGCAAGGACAAAGGAGGGGTTGCATGCAAGAGCCATCGCAATCATAACCCTCTGCTTTATCCCTCCCGATAGCTGGTGGGGATACGAGCCGTAGCGCTCTTCTGGTTCCGGAACCTTCGCCAGACTAAAAAGCTCAATAACCCTCTTCCTTGCCTCCCTGTCATCAATACTTTCATGCGCCCTTATTGCCTCCTCAACCTGCTTGCCAACGGGAATCAGGGGGTTGAGGGATGAGGATGGATCCTGAAAGATTATCGATACTTCCTTCCACCTGAACCTGTTTATCTCCCTCTTTCCAGCCTTCAAAACGTTGAAATCTCCAAGCTTTACCTCCCCTTCAGCGCGAAGGTTTTCCGGGAGAAGCCCCATCACCGAGAGGCAGGTTATGGACTTTCCGCTTCCGCTCTCCCCGACAAGTGCTACCCTTTCCCCCCTTGAAACGGCAATCGACACGTCCTTCAGTATTCTGTTCTTTCCGGCATAAACGCTGAGGGCGTTAATCTCTAAACGCATTCTATCTCAATCCAGTAGGACCTGCTGGAAAAGAGCGTCCCGTCAAAGTAGAGCTTCCTTGAGACAACCCTTTTCCCGCTGTCCTCCTTTGCAGATATGTAGTGGCCAAGAACCTCGGGAATTGCGCCGAGGTAGTTTCCGTTCTCATCAACGAGTGTATAGGTAACGGGGCTTTCAGGGTTAAGCGGTTCCCTTGTAAGTCTCACATTGAGGTTCTCCTTTATAACCCTTTCCCAGTTGGGCCTGTATATCCTCTTCGTCAGAACGGGGGAGAAAAACCTGTTTTCCCTTGCAAACATCTCGTGGAAGCTCTCGTACCCCTTCAGGCTCACAAGGAAGGAGAGCATATCCCTTTTGACGTTTCCGGGTTCACCTATAAACCTCAGGGCGTAGACGTGGATAAGGGGCCACAATCCCTTCTCCTCAAGCGTATCCCTTAACTTTACTCCTAAGGCTTTAAAGAGCATCGGGTTCTGCTTCCACATGGATTCCATGAGGGAGAATACGGCGCTTGCGTTCTCAACGTTGAACTCAAACTCCTCAAGCAGCCTGAAAAGCTCCTTCCTGTCTATGAGGAACTTCTTCCTCCTGTATAGCCTTGAAAGGAGCCACTTCTTGTTTATCTGGTTGAAAACGGCATCAACCATCTGGTTGTCGAAGAACCAGTTGACGTAAATCGTTGCCTTTGGAACGTTCTCCTCAAGAACATAGTCAACGTGAGGTCTGAAAGCCTCCTCAAACATAACATCCCTTATCAGCGACCTGAAGGCGCCCTTCAGCAGGCTGACAAGCCTCTTCAGGCTTCCCTTCATGCGGGAAGGTTTCCTCTCCCGGAGGATTATCTCAAGCTTAAGGACAACTCCCTCCATCATCTCCTTTACGGAGGGAACGATTAGAACACCTTCCTGCTCGACAATCTCGCAGTTCATATAGGCAAGCCTTGTTCTGAACTGCTCCTCAAGAACCTGAGATATAAACTCAAGGACAAACGTTATTGAGGAGTTTTTCTTAGGGCTCTCAACCTTTATGAGCTTCTCAAACTTGAGGTCAAAGAGCTCTTCCCCCTCCTCAACCCACTCAGGCTGTGAGAGGTCAAACCTTCTGAACTTCTCCCACACGATGATATCGATATCGGGTTCGTTCAGTTTAAGGGGCTCAAACTCCCCGACGGAATACCTGAGGCTGTTATCCCTTATCCTCCTTGCCCTCTCAAAGTTCAAAATCTCCTTCTTTGCGGTCTCCCACATCACCTGGGAGTAGTGGGTAAACTCGCCCTCAACGGGAAAGTAGAAGTTCTTGTAGGCTTCGGACGTAAATCTGTAGGTATGTATTCGGGACCTTTTCCCGTACCTTATCAGCTGGATGTCGACTCCGCTGAGGGCTTTCTCCGAGAAGATGACAACCGAGGGGGAGCGGGGGAAACGCTTCCTGAAAACCTTGAGCTTCTCTGAAAGGTACTTCTCAGTTATAAAACCCTGAGGAACGCCCGAGAACAGGGCGAGAACCCTTTCATCCTCCCTCAGGAAGCTCTCCGTCTTAACGGGAATCCCCATCCTCTTTGAAACGTACATGGAAAACGGAAGAGCAAGGGGGTCAGCAGGGTAAACGGCATCGACGTCAACCTTGAGATGCCTCATCCTTGAGATGAGAAGGTCGATGGCATCAAGCACCTGCTCCTGTTTCAGCTCATCAACGTAGAACACCGGCTTTACAGTCTCTCCCGCTAACCTCATGACATCTCCCAAGTTTAAGTTTAACAGGTGAGCGGTGTTAGTCAA
>CAZIVU010000138.1:0-2524 GCA_964542865.1 uncultured bacterium
ACAAGCTCTCAGAACGATGCTGTCTACCAGTTTCACCTCCAAAAGCTGAGGTATGGGCTTGAGAACTTTCCCATAGACTCTCCCGTTAAGGTTTCTTTCACCTTTCTCCTCTCGGGAAGGGTCAGGCAGAGGGACATCGACAACGTTGAGAAGTTCATTGGGGACTGCCTTGAGAAAGCCGGGGTTATAAGGAGGGATTCCCTCATATACGTGAAGGAGAGGGTTGAGAAAAGGCTCGGCGTAAGGGGATTTTTTGAGATTGTTGCTGTTGAGATTGAAAAGCTTGATGACGCAAAGGTCAGGGAGTTTGAAACTCAGGTTGAGCAATTTGATGAGGATCTGGCAGACTTCCTGAAACTCCTGAACCTGGAGAACCCCCTTGAAGGTTGAGGTTGAAGTTAAGGTTCCCCTTGATGGGAGCTTGAAGGATGAACTGAAGAGGTTAGGAGTAGAACCGGGAAGGGTTGAGATAAGGAGAAAATCCATAGATGCAAGGGGGAAACCCATCTTCATCTATAGGGTTTTGGTTGACCTACCTGACGCAGCTGCTGAAAAGCTCCTGTCGGAAGGGAGGGCGAGGAAGGTTTCTGAGGAGAGCTTCACCGTTCCGGTTTCAAGGAGTAGGAAAAGGGTTCTCGTTGTTGGAGCAGGTCCTGCCGGCCTCTTCTCCTCCTACATCCTCTCAAAGTCGGGGCTTGAGGTTCACCTGATTGAGAGGGGAAGGAGGGTTGATGAGAGGGTTGAGGATGTAAAAAGGTTCTGGAGTGAGAGGCTCCTTGATGAAAACTCAAACGTCCAGTTTGGTGAGGGTGGAGCCGGAACGTTCTCGGACGGGAAGCTGATAACGAGGTCAAAGGACAGGAAGAAAACGTTCGTTTACAGAATTCTCGTTGAACACGGGGCACCTGAAGAGATACTCTACGATTCCAAACCCCATATCGGGACGGACAGGCTCAGGAAGGTCATCCCGAACCTCAGGCTGAGCCTTGAGGAGAGCGGCGTCATCTTCAGCTTTTCGACGAAGCTCAACTCCTTCATAGCGTCAAAAGGGAGGGTTTTCGGTGCCGTTATCGAGGACGTTAAGTCGGGAAGGGTGGAAGAGAGGTTTTATGACTATGTCCTGCTTGCCGTTGGAAACAGCTCAAGGGACACGTTCTCCATGCTCGTCAACAGCGGTTTCAGCATCGCCGCAAAGCCGTTTGCCGTTGGACTGAGAATCGTTCACCCACAGCTTGAGATAGACAGAATGCAGTACGGGAAGTTTTACTCCCATCCGAAACTTCCCCCTGCGGACTACTCTGTTACCTTCAGGGGGAAGGAGAGATCTGTTTTCTCCTTCTGCATGTGTCCGGGAGGCTATGTCATCTGTTCCTCATCGGAAAGGGAAGGAGTTGTTACAAACGGGATGAGCAACTACAGGAGGGATGGGGAGTTCGCAAACAGCGCAATTGTCGTTCAGGTTTTCCCGGAAGACTTCGGAAACGATCCGCTGAGGGCAGTTGAGTTTCAGAGAACACTTGAGAGGAGGGCTTTCAATGAAGGGGGAAGAAACTACTCGATGCCGGCTCAGATGGTTCGCGATTTCCTCAAGGGCAGGGAATCGGACAGGCTCCTTTCGGGAGGTTTTATCCCATCCGTGAGCCCGTCAAGGCTTGACCTCCTTTTGCCAGAGTTCATATCCTCCGAGATAGGAAGGGCTCTGAAACACTGGGGGAAAAGGATGAAGCCTTTTGTCTCAAGCAACGCAATGCTCATAGGTGTTGAGACGCGAACCTCCTCCCCGGTCAGGATCTTGAGGGATGAGCTATTCAGGGCTAAAGGGTTTGAAAACGTTTTCCCCTGCGGCGAAGGTTCAGGTTACTCGGGAGGAATAACGAGCTCCGCCGTTGACGGGATAAACGCGGCTCTAAGTCTCGTCTCAATAGTCAACGCACTTTGATAGCCTCACAAACTCCCTTACCTTTTCTACATCCTTGATACCTGTCTTTTCCTCAACGCCGCTGCTGACATCAACGCAGAACGGCTTTACGGTTTTCACGGCATCGGAAACGTTTTCCGGTTTAAGCCCTCCTGACAGTATCACAGGAACCTCATAGGCTTCAACAACCGTTCTTGCAATCTCCCAGTCAAACGTCTTTCCCGTTCCCCCGTATGCGGTTTCCGTATAGGTATCAAGGAGGATGGCGCTGACAAATCCAAGGTATGGCTCAACCTTTCTAACATCATCCTCGCTTTTTACCCTGATTGCCTTGATAACCCTTTCCTTCCCTATGTATGCACAGTCCTCGGGCGTCTCATCGCCGTGAAGCTGTGCAAAGTCAAGTCCGCAGTAGCTCAGAATCTCAAGAACAGCCTTTCTATCCTCGTTTACGAAGACGCCGACCTTCGACACGAAGGGAGGAAGGGATTTGCATATGTGCCTTACAACCTTTGGCTCAACGTACCTTTTACTCCTGCAGTAGAGGATAAAACCGACTGCATCGGCACCGAACCTTATGCTCTCAAGCGCATCGCGGCTGTTGGT
>CAZIVU010000139.1:0-2521 GCA_964542865.1 uncultured bacterium
GTGGATTTATGAGGAGTACGGAATAGTTGAAGAGGTTTCAACCTGTGAGGAAACCGACCCCGGCTCTTGAACAGTATTTGAAGATAAAGGAGAAGTACAGGGACGCCATCCTCCTCTTCAGGATGGGTGACTTCTACGAGATGTTCTATGAGGATGCAAAGACCGCATCAAAGGAGCTTGAAATTGCCCTGACTTCAAGGGCTTTCGGAAAGTCCGAGGAAAGGGCTCCCATGTGCGGTTTCCCCTACCACGCAGCAGATTCCTACATAAAAAAGCTTGTCAGGAAAGGGTACAGCGTTGCTATCTGCGAACAGCTTGAGGAACCAAAGCCGGGCAAGAAGGTCGTTAGAAGAGACGTTGTAAGGGTTATAACGCCCGGAACGTTCTTTGAGGATGAGGATGAGGACAGGTTCCTCATGTGCGCCGTAAAGTCCGGGGAGCTGTTCAGCGTATCGTGGGTTGAGCTCTCTACGGGGGACCTTTACTTTACAACCGTTGATGAGGAGGGTTTCAGGTCTGTCCTCTCGAAGTTTGCGCCGAAGGAGGTTATTGTCAGCGACAGGGATGCCGATATAGAGCTTATCGTTAAGGAGCAGTCTCCATCCTCGCTCGTTCAGATAAAGGAGGATTTCTACTTCAGGGAGGAGGATGTCAAAAGCCCCGACGTTGAGAGAAGGGAGGAGCTGAAATCCCTTTCAGCCCTTAAGAAGTTCATAAGGGAGACGCAGATAGGTTTCACGCCGAAGCTGAAACCTCCCAAAAGGTACGTTGACGGCATATACATGTTCATTGACCCCCATACCCAGAGGAACCTTGAGCTCACGGAATCGCTGTGGGGAGGGAACAGGGAGTTTACACTGCTCGGCACCATGGACAGGACGAAGACGGGAATGGGGAGGAGGCTTCTCAGGTTCTCCGTTCTCCACCCTTTAACGGACAGGAATGAGATTGAGAAGAGGCTTGATGCCGTTGAGGAGCTTAAAAGCTCCTTCCTCGTAAGGGATGAGATAGCCTCCGTTCTTAAGGGGATTTACGACATAGAGAGGATTCTGTCAAAGGTGACATCGGGGATAGCAAGCCCGCGGGACGTTGCATCCTTCAGGAAATCCATATCTGAGCTGCCGAAGCTTAAAAAACTCTTGAGCTCCTTCTCCTCGGAGCTTCTGAAGGGAACGGCATCGGGCTTTGATGACCTTTACGATATCTACTGCGAAATCGACAGGAAGCTGGTTGAAAATCCCCCACCATCCCCGAGGGAGGGAGGCATCATAAAGAACGGGGTTTTGGAGGAGCTTGACAGGCTCAGGAAGCTCAAGAGCGAGGGAGAAAAAATTATAAGGGATATTGAGAGGAGGGAAAGGGAGAGGACGGGAATTTCAAGCCTGAAGGTGGGCTTTAACAACGTTTTCGGCTACTACATCGAGGTATCGAAGCCGAACCTTCACCTGATCCCCGATAACTACATAAGGAAGCAGACGCTCGTTAACGCGGAAAGGTTTATAACTCCGGAGCTTAAGGAGTTTGAGGAGAAGATACTCTCCGCTCAGGAGAGGATTGAGAAGATAGAGTATGAGGAGTTCGTCAAGCTAAGGAGGTTCATAGGGGAAAACGCTGAAAGGATACAGAAAACGGCGGAGGACATTGCCCTCATCGATATGCTCCTCTCCTTTGCAGAGGTCTCGAACATCAGGGGGTACACAAGGCCCCGCATAACCGATGGGTTTGAGATGTCTATAAAGGAGGGGAAACACCCATCCCTTGAGAGTTTCCTTGAGGAGGACTTCATACCCAACAGCCTGAAGCTTGACGAGGAAAGCTTTATAGCGATAGTAACGGGTCCGAACATGGGGGGAAAGTCCGTTTTCCTGAGGCAGACCGCCCTCATAACGATAATGGCTCAGATGGGATGCTTTGTCCCCGCCGAGAGCGCAAGGATAGGAATTGTTGACAGGGTATTCTCGAGGGTTGGGGCTTCAGACAGCCTTGGCAAGGGGCTTTCAACGTTCATGATGGAGATGGTTGAGACGGCAAATATCCTCAGGAGCGCAACGAAGAGAAGCCTGATAATTCTTGACGAGGTCGGAAGGGGGACAAGCACGAATGACGGGATGAGCATAGCCGCGGCTGTTGTTGAGTTCATAGCGGAAAAGCTCGGAGCAAAAACGCTCTTTGCAACCCACTACCATGAGCTGACAAACCTTGAGGGGAAGGTGAAGGGGGTAAAGAACCTTCACGTGGGCGTAAGGGAGGTAAACGGAAGGGTCATATTCACCCATAAGGTTCTTCCCGGTCCTTCGGAGAGGTCTTACGGGATACACGTTGCGAAGCTTGCAGGTCTTCCGGAAAGCGTTATTGAGAGAGCTGAGGAGATACTTGAAAACCTTGAAATCAGGGACGTTTACCCGAAGGTAAGGGAACGGGAAGAGGCAGCCTATGAGGTTCAGAGTCTTCCCGATGAGGTTGTGAAGGAGATCGAGAGCATTGAGATATCAACGACAACACCCCTTGAAGCCCTCATGCT
>CAZIVU010000140.1:0-2510 GCA_964542865.1 uncultured bacterium
TAGGCAGCCCCGTAAGCCTCAAGCGCCCACACCTCCATCTCTCCGAACCTCTGACCTCCGAACTGAGCCTTTCCTCCCAGAGGCTGCTGGGTAATGAGCGAGTATGGTCCCGTAGACCTTGCGTGTATCTTATCGTCGGCAAGGTGGATGAGCTTGAGCATGTACATGTATCCAACGGTCACATCCTGATCGAAAGGCTCTCCCGTCAGGCCATCGTAAACCGTAAGCCTTCCGGTTTCTGGGAGGCCTGCAAGCTTCAGGAGGCGCTTTATCTCCTCCTCCTTTGCCCCCATAAATATGGGGGTTTCAAACCTCACGCCCTTTGAGAGCTTCCTCGCAACCTCCCTCAGCTCATCGTCCGAAAGGGAATCGACAAGCTTGCTTATCCTCTCATCGTTGTATATCGCCTTTATCTCCTCCCTTACCGAGTCAAGCCCTGCCTTCATGAGCCTCTCAATCTTCCTCCCGAGCTCCTTTGCCGCAAGACCCAGGTGAACCTCAAGTATCTGCCCGACGTTCATACGGGATGGAACGCCGAGTGGGTTGAGAACGATGTCTATCGGCGTCCCGTCCTCCAGGAACGGCATATCCTCAACGGGAAGAACCTGAGAGATAACGCCCTTGTTCCCGTGGCGTCCGGACATCTTGTCGCCAACGGTAAGCTTCCTCTTCGTGGCTATGTAAACCTTGACAACCTTGTTCACGCCTGCCGGAAGGTCATGACCCATCTCAAGGGCAGCCTTCTTCTCCTCGTAGATGTTCTCTATGAGGGCAATCTTGTCAACGGCCTTAATCCTTATCCTCTTAAGCTCCTCAACGACTTTCTCATCATCGATTATCGATGGTTTCCTGAGGGCAAAGAAGACAACCTTCTCAACGTTCCTCTTCGTTATCCTGTCCCCGGCTGACAGTATCAGGGTTCCGGATGCATCGTAAACATCCTCCCTTACGTGCTTCCCTACAATCAACTCCATCGCCCTCCTGTCCCTGTCAGCCTTTACGAGGCTTATCTCCTCCTCCTTTGCCCTGTCAAGCTTTGCCTTCTCCTCGCTCTCGATGAGCTGCGTCCTCAGGTCCTTCTTCTCCCCCTTCCTTGAGAGGATCTTTACGTCTATAACAACCCCTTCAATGCCGTGGGGGACATAGAGGGATGAGTCCTTTACGCCTTTAGCCTTCTCTCCGAATATCGCTTGGAGAAGTTTCTCCTCAGGCGTCAGAACCTGCTCACCCCTCGGGGTCACCTTACCAACGAGAATGTCCCCGGGCTTGACGTAGGTTCCTATCCTTATAATTCCCGACTCATCAAGGTTCCTGAGGAGGTTCTCCGGAATTCCCGGAATATCCCTCGTTATCTCCTCCCTCCCGAGCTTTGTCTCAACAGCCTCGCACTCAAGCTCCTGAATGTGTATCGACGTGTAAACATCATCCTTAAGGAGCCTTTCGCTTACAAGGATTGCATCCTCAAAGTTGTAGCCTCTCCAGGGCATGAAGGCGACAAGGACGTTCCTTCCAAGCGCAAGCTCCCCGTTCTCCATGGAGGGACCATCGGCTATGATCTCTCCTCTCCTTACCTTCTGCCCCTTCCTGACGATGGGTCTCTGGTTAAAGCACGTTTTCTGGTTTGACTTCTTAAACTTCTTCAGCTCGTAAACGTCAAATCCCGTATCGACTGAGAGCCCCTCAACTATCTCCTTCGGGTCCACCTTTATTATTATCTTGTCGGCAGTCACGCTCTCAACGGTTCCCGACCTTCTGGCAATGACCGCGCTCCTGCTGTAGAGAGCGACGGGCTTCTCCATCCCCGTGCCGACGAACGGCGCCTCCGTCTTAACAAGGGGGACGGCCTGCCTCTGCATGTTTGAACCCATGAGAGCCCTGTTGGCATCGTCGTGCTCAAGGAAGGGAATCAGCGATGCCGAAACGGAGAAAACCTGCTTCGGGCTTATATCTATGAACTGAACTTCCTCCTTCCTCACGAGCTTGAACTCGGCTCTATGCCTCGCCATAACCATATCAGCCGATATGTTCCCCTCCTCATCAACAGGAGCGTTCGCCTGAGCGATTACGTAGTTCTCCTCCTCATCGGCAGTCATGTAAACGATCTCGTCGGTAACCTTCCCGTTGACGACCTTCCTGTAAGGGGTCTCAAGGAAGCCGAGCCAGTTTATCCTCCCGTAAGTCGTGAGGGAGTTGATAAGGCCGATGTTCTGTCCCTCGGGCGTCTCTATCGGGCATATCCTTCCGTAGTGGGACGGGTGAACGTCCCTGACCTCAAAACCTGCCCTCTCCCTTGTCAGTCCTCCGGGACCGAGGGCTGAGAGCCTCCTCTTGTGGGTCGTCTCCGATAGGGGGTTTGTCTGGTCCATGAACTGGCAAAGCTGTGTGAGGTTGAAGAACTCCATCAGCGGGTTCGTTGCCGTCCTCGGATTTATGAGGTCCTGAGGCATAACGGACTCTATATCCGCAACGGAAAGCTTTTCCCTCACAGCCTTCTCAAGCTTGAAGAGGCC
>CAZIVU010000141.1:0-2467 GCA_964542865.1 uncultured bacterium
TGTCTGCTTGTGAGCTTCCCCCTTAAAACCATGAAGGCTCCAGTGCAAATTGTTCCCCAATTATACCATGAACCTTGACAGACGGGGGCTCGGTAGATATATTTTCCTCTGCACGGTTCCCCGGTAGCTCAGCGGGTAGAGCGGGTGGCTGTTAACCACCAGGTCGCTGGTTCGAGGCCGGCCCGGGGAGCCAATCTCCTGAGCGGGAGTGGCGGAATCGGCAGACGCGCTGTCTTGAGGGGGCAGTGCTCGCAAGAGCGTGCGGGTTCAAATCCCGCCTCCCGCACCATCAACCCCTCTTGGTCTTCGCCAGCCTCACCTCACCGTCAACGTACTCAATCCTTGGGAACAGTATTTCTCCCTTCCTGAGAGCCGTTCCCGGCTTTAAACCTCCCCAGCTCCTGAACGCCTCCACGTTGAGGTTCCCCTCCAGGCCGAGCATACCTGCCATCCTCTCCGATGAGGAGGGCATGTAGGGGTAAACGAAGGCGGTGATGAACCTCAGCGATTCAACCATGTTGTAGAGGACTCTGAAGAGCTCAGCTCTGCCCTCTCTCCTCAGCCTCCACGGGGCGCTCCTGTCGATGTAGAGGTTTACAAACCTTACAAACTTCCATATATCCTCAAGGGCTTTTGAAAGCTCAGCTTTCGGGATCAGGTTTTCAAGGCTATTTAGCGTATCAAGGGCTTTCCCCTTAAGCTCTGCATCAAGGGGTGTCTCTTCCCCTTTCGGTTCTGGAACCTCTCCATCGCTGTACTTGAAGACCATCGAGATTGTCCTGTTAAAGAGGTTTCCGAGGTCGTTTGCAAGTTCACCGTTTATCCTGTTTACAAGGTGCTCGTAGGAGAAGTCCCCGTCAAGGCCAAAGCTGACCTCCCTGAAGAGGAAAAACCTCACCTGATCAACGCCGAATTTCTCAATAAGCTCATAGGGGTTGATGACGTTCCCCTTTGACTTGCTCATCTTCTCACCCTCAACCGTCCACCATCCGTGGGCAAACACCATCTCGGGCGTTTCGATGCCGGCGGACATGAGGAATGCGGGCCAGTAAACTGCATGGAACCTCAGGATGTCCTTTCCGACGAGGTGAAGGTCTGGAGGCCAGAAGCTGTTCAGCCTGTCTGGATAGCCGACGGCTGTGAGGTAGTTTGTCAGGGCATCAAACCATACGTAGATAACGTGCCTCTCATCAATTGGAACGGGTATTCCCCACGTGAAACCTGTCCTGCTTATTGAGAGGTCTTTTAACCCCTGTTTAACGAAGTTAACGATCTCGTTTCTCCTGAAGTCTGGCTTTATGAAATCTGGTTTCCTCTCATAAAGCTCCAGCAACCTGTCCTGATACTTTGAAAGCCTGAAGAAGTAGGACTCCTCCTTTACCTTTATAACCTCCCTCCTGCACATGGGGCAGAACTTCCCCTCAATCAGGTCTTTCTCTGTGTAGAAGGTCTCACAGGGGATGCAGTACCATCCCTCATACTCACCGAGGTATATATCCCCGTTCTCGTAGCACTTTTTGAAGATTGCCTGAACGGCCTTTACGTGGTCCTCATCCGTTGTCCTTATAAACCTGTCGTACGAGATGTTGAGCTTCTCCCAGAGCTCCTTGAACCGCGGGACGAGGGAATCAACGAAGGATTTTGGGTCCATCCCCTTCCTCTCTGCAGCCTGCTGTATCTTCTGTCCGTGTTCATCTGTCCCCGTGAGGAAGAAAACCCTTTTCCCGAGGAACCTGCAGAACCTTGCAACGATATCGGCTGCTACCGTTGTGTAGGCATGCCCCAAGTGGGGGACATCGTTAACGTAGTAGATGGGAGTTGTGACGTAGAACTTCATCTCTCTCTCCTTAAAAACTCAATAAGCTTTTCTGCCTGAGCGTACATCTTCAACGGCGAACCTGTATTGCAGATGAGGTAGTCCGTAAATTTAAGCTTTTCGCTGTAGGGAAGCTGGAAACTCTCCCTTCTCAGGGCCTCCTTTATGCCGAACCTTCTTGCGGCCCTAACTATTCTCTGGCCCCTGTAAGCAAATACCGTTAAAACCCTGTCAAACAGCGGTTGCCAGCCAGCCTCAAGGAGCACCGCCGCCTCAACGAAAATCACCCCTTGGTGAAGTTCCTTAAGGCGAAGAAGCTCCCTCCTTATTGCCGGGTGAACGATCTCCATGAGGAGTTTCAGCTTTTCCCTGCTTTTGAAAACTATGGCTGCAAGCTTCCTGTTATCTATAACTCCTCCCTCTCCAAGGATGCCCTTACCAAAAGCGTTCAGCACTTTCCCGTGAACGTCTCTGTCCTCCCTTAAGAGCTTCTTCCCTATCTCATCGGCATCAAAAACCTTGAACCCCTTGACTTTCAGGAATTTACCGAGGGTTGATTTTCCAGAGCCTATGTTGCCCGTGATGCCGACCATCATGGGGATTCCCTCTTCTCCATAAAGCTCATGAAGATGGGAACGACCATAACGACAA
>CAZIVU010000142.1:0-2445 GCA_964542865.1 uncultured bacterium
ACCTCTACACGACTTTAAGAGAAGCTGATACGGAGAAAAGGCTTTACGGGGAGCTTTTGAGCTACAGGGATCTGGTTCCTGAGGTAAAGGAGAGGACGAGAAAGGCTTATCTGGAGTTTATGGAATGGGCAAGAAGTTCACTGAGTACGCAAGGGAGATAGTAAACTACCTTTCGGAATCCTTTCCCTCACTCTACCACGGAGGAAGCGACGACTCTCAGATTCTCAGGAAGTGGTACAGGAAAAGGATTCCGGAACACCTCATAAAGCTCATAATAGAGGAGCTTCCGGCAAAAGATGCTAAGAACATAAAGCTTTCAGACATAGACAGGGCTGTGATGGAAAGATTTGCAAGCTACATAAGGGAGGAGGAGAAAACCTTAAGGAGGGAGATTGAGAGGGAGCGAATTCCGGAGAGGAAGCTTGAAAAGCTTGCAAAGCTCATACAGAACATCCTGATCGAGATAGGTGTAGATGACCTTTCCGTTGCCGAAAGAATAAGGAAGATTTCGGAGCTTGACACCTTTACGGCTGAAAAGGAGCTTTACAGGGTGGAGAGGGAGTTCTACAGGATGCTCCTCAGAAGCTCTCCCCACTCAAAGGAGTGCATAGAGAGGTCAAAGGAGCAGCTCAAGAAGTACAGGTTCTACTGGCCAAGGGATAGCTACTTCACCACGCTGAAAGCCCTTGTGAAGAAGTGCCTCAAGGAGAAACATGAAATTCCAGAGTTCACGGTTGTATGCCCTCATTGACTACCCCGCATCGAGAAGGGCTGTGGTCGAAGAGATATTGGGGGAGCTTTCAAAACGCGGCGTGACCATCGAAAGCTTTGTGGCAAAAGGATTCAGAAGTACAGTCTTTAGAGGAAGGATGGATGGAAGGGAAGTTGCGGTGAAGATTTTAAGGTCGGACTCTAACAAGGGGGATGCGCTTCTGAAGGAGTGCAAGTTCCTGAAAGCCCTAAAGGGAATTGCTCCAACCCCGTACGTGTGCAGGAAGAGGTTCATAGTGATGGAGTTCATAGAGGGAAAGAGATTTGATGAGGTAATGGGGACGCTTGACAGAAAGGGGGCAAAGGAACTAACGCTGAAAGCGCTAAGGGTATGCTACAGGATGGATAGCCTGAACGTAAGCCACTCAGAGCTCAACGGCGAAAAACACATCCTTGTATCGGATGGTGAAGTAAGGGTAATCGACTTTGAGAGTGCAAGGTTCTCGGAAAAACCGAGAAATCTCCTTCAGTTTGCAGGTTTCCACCTCCTGAGAAGGAAGGAGCTCCTTGAAAGATTAAAGGTCAAAAGGGAGGAGCTGATTGAGGCACTCAGGAAGTACAAAGAGGACAGGGAGAGAGGATTTAGAGAGGTTGAAGAGCTCTTTAAGGGCGATTGCTGAAAAGTTAAGCGGGATGTTCCCAAAGCCCTTCAAGCCGAACAGGAGCGACGTAGAGCAGGTTGTGTTTACGGTGCTGAGCCAGAACACAACCGATAGAAATGCACAAAGGTGCCTTAAGAATCTTAAGAGGGAAACGAAGGGAGACCTCCTCAGGATAGCAACGATGGAGGTGCAAGCTCTCAAGGATGCCATAAAGCCCTGCGGCATGTACAACCAGAAGGCTGAAGCTTTAAAGGGTATCCTGAAGGACTGGAAAAGCGTAAGGGAGAGGGTGAAAAGGCTTCCAACGGATGAAGCCATAGATTTCCTGAAGAGCTTTCCATACATAGGCTCAAAGACAGCAAGGGTTATCCTCACGTTTGCCTTTAACAGGAATACCTTCCCCATAGACACCCACATAAACCGCTTCTTCAAAAGGCTCGGGATATTTCCCGATAGCTGGAAAAAGGAGGATATCTCAAGGTTCATGGAGGAGAACTTCGGAGCGGAATTTAACAGGAACTTCCACTACAACATAATAAGGTTTGGAAGGAAGGTGTGCAGGGCAAGGAAGCCCGAATGTGATAGCTGTCCCTTCAGGCAGATGTGCAGTTTTGCAGAACATTCAGACAATTCATGAAGGGTTTACAGCAAGTCTGCCGGAGAACTATGGAAGACAACCGATTCAACGCTGAAAGATGGGGGTTTCCCAAAGAGCTAAAAGAATGTGCGGGAAGGATTTTGAAAAAGTAAAGCAGATTTTGGATACTTACGGAGAAGGCTGGAAAACTTTAAGGCGGGTCATTGGAGAAAACAGGAAGGCTCCCGTGAAAGTAGGTGATATGGTTCCTATCTACGAGGGAGCAGAAGAGCTGTCTCCTGTTTTCAAGATATACCGGGACATTCTCAATAACGAAATATGGGTTACAAAGTGGACTTACGAAATGCATATTGGTCAAGGTTTAACGTCTGAGGGTCGGAGCCTAATTAGGAAAAGAATTCCTACGATCTTAAAGAATCCTCATTGGGTTCTTTACGATAAACTTCGGGAAGGAGGAATTATTTACGCACGTGA
>CAZIVU010000143.1:0-2352 GCA_964542865.1 uncultured bacterium
TATCACCTTTTCAGCTATATCCGGTATAACCTCCCACGCTATCTCCCTTACTATCCCGTCAACCCGCTCCTTCGTTATGCGGGCGATCTCCTCCTCCGAAACTTCCGGTTTCGTAGGTATCCTTTCGGGCTTAGCCTCTTCTTCCGGTTCCACTTTTACGGGTTCTGACAGCGCTTCAACCTTCACGGGTTCAACCTCAATAGCCTCAGCCTCCTCTTCCTTTTCAGGTTCAACATTTACAGACTCTACCTCAACAGTTCCAATGTTTGCCTCTACTGTTACCTCATGGGTTACTCCCCCTGGAAGGATAATCCTTGCCTCCCTTTCCGCAGGCCTCTTCTTAAGCTTTGCCTCGTTTAACGTCTTTACCAGCTCCTCAACTGTAAACGGTTTCCTGAGGGTATAGTTAATCCCTAACTCCTTTGCCTTTTCCTCGTCAAACCCCTCACTTTTAAGGCCTATGAGGATAACCGGTAAACCGTTCCTCACTATCTCAGGGATAACGTCGTACGCCTTTCCATTCTCCAAGGATACGTCTATCAAAACAACGTCAGGGTCTTCGGAGATAGACCTGTTAAGGGTCTCCTTGAGGCTTCTTGCGTGGATAACCTCAATCTCCCTTGGCTGTAGGACCTTATCGATGAGTGTGTGCCAGCTTTCTCTGTCGTCGGCGAAAAGGACTTTCATCTTTTAACTCCCAACTGATTTTGGAGGTCTTTGAGAATGACAACAAGCTCCTTCGATTCAAGGGCTATCCTGTCCATAATGGACTTCAGCTCGCTTCCATCCTCCCCTTTGATCGTGCGGATTAATGATAGCAGGTCTCCCCTTACTGCTTCAGAGTTTATCCTCTCTGCATTCTTTATGGCAAGGGAAAGTTTTTCACTGTCAACCTTTGGAGCCTTCTTCATATCCTCCACATTAAACTTAAGGGTCTGTATCTCATTCCTTACTACCATCACGTTGTCCTTAATGGATGTTAACAGGCTCTCAATGTTTGCTGGCTCTTTCTCCGTCTTCATCAGGTTGCTTACCGTTTTTATGCTCTCCTCGACCTGATTTACGCTCCTGAGGTTTATATTATTCGAGGAGATGAGGTTTTTAAGGTTTTCAAGCTCCTTCAAAATTGGCTCAAGTTTTGGTTTCAAGTCCTCACCTTTCGCCAAACCAGCAACTGTTTCTGAAAGGTTCTTTACGCTTTCGGAAAGGGATTTTATCTCCTTCTCTATCCTTTCTGTATCGGGGGACACCTGAACTTGAGGTTTCGGCACACCTTTTCCGATGATGAAACCGACAATAACCCCAAGCGTTCCGAAGAGACCGGCAACAACGGTTGAAACGATTCCAACGTCCATCCTAAACCACCAGCGATTTGATGTCAAAGTTATGTAGAAGTAGAATATCATAAATTTTCCCGATTGGAAGACCCATAACGTTGAAGAAATCACCCTCAATCCTTTCAATGAAGAGGGCTCCGATTCCCTGTATGCCGTAGCTTCCGGCTTTATCAAGGGGTTCCTTTGTGTTCACGTACCATGAGATCTCCTCTCTGCTCAGGCTCTTGAACCTGACGCTGCTTTCCTCAAACCCCTTCAGGACTTTCCCGTTCGGGAACCGGAGTGCGAACCCGGTGATGACCCTGTGCTCCCTTCCGGAGAGCTCCTCGAGCATCACTTTGGCTTCCGCCTCATCTTTTGGCTTTCCTAAAACCTTTCCATCAAGGATAACGATGGTGTCGGCTGAGAGGGCTAACTCATCCTCCGCCTGAAATTCCCTCGCAAGTTCTACCTTCCTGATTGCGTTCTCAACGGCGGTATCGTATGGGGATTCCAAGACGACCTCTTCAGAGTTTACAGGAAGCACTCTGAATGGAACTCTCACCATCCTCAGTATCTCCCTTCTCCTTGGAGATGAGGAAACGAGGAGGAATCTCCTAATCAAGCCTAACCCCCAGTATTTCTAACATCTTCCTTGCGGCTTCCTGCTGTGCCTCCTTCTTGCTCCTCCCCCTTCCTGTGGCGGTTTTCCCGGCCAGAGAGCACCTTACGGTAAACTCCTTTCTGTGTTCCGGTCCCCTCTCCTCAACGATCTCGTACGCCGGCCTCGTTTTGAGCTTTCCCTGTGCATACTCCTGAAGCTGGCTCTTGTAGTCCTTGTGAACCTTTCTTGAGCTGAAGACCCTCCACATCTCCTCAAGGAGCACTTCCCTGAAAACCCTCCTTGCCGTCTCAAAATCTGAGTCAAGGTATATAGCGCCGAAGAGGGCTTCAAGTACATCACAGAGTATGGACTCCTTCTCCTCACCTCCAGTTTTCCTCTCCCCCCTGCCAAGGAGTATAAACTTCCCTAACT
>CAZIVU010000144.1:0-2265 GCA_964542865.1 uncultured bacterium
CTGTAAGGGGTATCGATGGGGTAAAGTTCTGCGGGTTTAAGACGAACATAAGGGAGAACAGGGAAAACTGCCTCTCCTTAGGCATTCCGTGTGACATGGTAGATGAGGGATTTGAAAAGGTAAAGGAACCCTTGAACGTGAAGTTCATAAAGAGGACGCTCAGATCGGGAGAGAAGGTTTCATCCCCGTCCGATGTGGCAATTTTAGGAAACGTCAACCCGGGGGCTGAAGTTGAATCCGGGGGAAACATCTATATATTTGGAAACTTGAGGGGAATTGCAAAGGCTGGAATTGGAAGGGAAAGCGCTGAGATAAGGGCTTTCTTCGCACAGACACCAAAGGTTGAGATATGCGGGGTAAGTTACCCCTTTGAGAAGGATGAGAGCTTCATCAACTTCAGGATAAGCTTCAAGAACGGGAAGATACACCTTAAAGGGAGATGCGATGACAGATAAGGTCTTCTGCATAACCTCAGGAAAGGGAGGGGTTGGGAAAAGCACGTTAACGGCGAACATCGCAACTGCCCTTGCAATGAAGGGCTACAAGGTGGTCGCCGTAGACGCTGACATCGGCCTGAGGAACCTTGACCTGATCTTGGGACTTGAGAACAGGATAGTTTACGACATAGTCCACGTCGTCGAGGGGATATGCCCTCCAGAGAAGGCACTCATAAAGGATAAGAGGACAAAGAACCTGTTCCTTCTTCCCGCGGCGCAGACGAGGGATAAAAGTGCCGTTAAACCTGAGCAGCTCCTCGAAGTTGTTGAAAAGCTCAGGGAAAAGTACGACTTCATCTTTATAGACTCACCGGCAGGCATCGAGGAGGGCTTTAAAACCGCCGTCACGCCATCTGACTCCATCATTGTCGTTGCAAACCCGGAGATGGCATCCATCAGGGATGCGGACAGGGTCACCGGGATATGTGAAGCCATGGGAAAGCCCGAGCCAAAGCTCATCCTCAACAGGGTCGATATCGAGAAGGTAAAACGGGGAGACATGTTGGAGGTTGAGGACGTTGTTCAGATACTTGGCCTTGAGCTTATAGGCATCGTCCCCGAGGACAGGAATATGGTTGCCTACATAAACAGGGGAGAACCCGCCGTCCTTGATGAGAGGTCCGAGTCGGGAAGGGCGCTGAGGAACATAGCTGAGAGGTTAACGGGAAAAGAGGTTCCCTTCATAGACCTTAAGGCAGGGAAAGGTCTTGTTGGAAAGTTCAGGAAACTGTTGGGGAGAAGGTAGGATGGGGTTCTGGCCGTTTGAAAGCAGCAAGAGCAAGGACATCGCAAAGAAGAGGCTTCAGGTTATACTGAAGTACGACAGGGCAGGACTTCCACCCAACGCCATAGATGAGGTAAAGTCCGCAATACTCAAGGCGCTAAGGGATTTTCCTTTTGTTGATGTCGATGGCGTTAAGATAAACGTTTCAACGGGGGCAGGTGAGAAGATAGAGCTTGAAATACCCGTAAAGGTTTAAGGTCCCTTTAGGGACCTTACCCTTCCTCAACCTCAACTAAGGTAACGATGGCGGTTGGGGCTGCATCCCCCTTTCTGAAATCGTAGTTGAGGCATCTCGTATAGCCGCCGTTCCTATCCCTGTACCTGGGAGCAATCTCATTCACAACCTTAAAGACAACATCCTTCTTCGTAACTATCCTGCTAACGTCCCTTATTGCCTTAAGCCTGTCATCCTGCTTTGCCTTCGTTATAACCCTGTCGGCGAGCCTCCTCAGCTCCTTAGCCCTTCCCTGGGTTGTAATAACCCTTCCGTGCTCGAAAAGGTCTGTAACGAGGTTCCTCAGCATGAGCATCCTGTGTTCCGTATCCCTTCCGAGCTTCCTTCCCTTTACCCTGTGCCTCATTACTTTTCACCTCCAAGCTCAAGTCCTAATGATGAGAGGAGAGACTCAATATCCGCAAGCGACTTCCTGCCAAGACCCTTAATCTTAGATATTTCAGACTTCGACTTTGAGATGAGCTCTCCAACAGTCTCTATACCCGCCTCCTTCAGAGCTTTCAAAGCTCTCCCCTTCAACCCTGCCTCCTCAAGGGTCATATCCAGAACCTCGTGCCTCTCCTCAACGGCCTCAGCCTCAGGAGCGGAAAGGATTGCCTCAACGAGCCTGTCCCTTAGGATGGTGAAGTGGTCGATGAGTATGTTTGAAGCCTTTACAACGGCATCCTTGGGGGTGATGCTGCTGTCTGTCCAGACATCCATTATCAGCCTGTTGTAGTCCGTCCTCCTGCCAACACGGGTGTTTTCAA
>CAZIVU010000145.1:0-2250 GCA_964542865.1 uncultured bacterium
GAATTTTGTGGTATCATTCCGTTTACCGAATTTTGGAGGTTTAAGATGCTTTTCAAAAAACCTCAGGTTGCCTTCTACCCGTTTATGGTCTTAAGGGACGACTACAGGTGCGTCAGGTGCAAGTCCTGCGTTGACCAGTGCTCCTTTGACGCAACCTACTACGATGAAGACCTGAACATGATCATGAACAGGAACGAGAACTGCGTAAACTGTAAAAGGTGCGAGGCTTTCTGCCCCACGGACGCCATAAAGGTTGTGAGGAACCCATCAACGTTCCATCAGGACGCAAACTGGACTCCCGAAGCCTTGAGGGATATCCACGTTCAGATGCTTACCGGGGCTGTAATACTCACGTCGACGGGGAACGACAAGCCCTACAAGAACTACTTCGACCACCTTCTCTTGGACGCATGTCAGGTTACGAACCCCTCCATCGACCCGCTAAGGGAACCGATGGAGCTCAAGACGTTCATAGGGAGGAAGACGGACAGCCTTGAGTTTGAGGACAGCATAAACATAAAGACGAGGATAGGGAAACAGTTAGAGCTTGAAATCCCGGTAATGTTCTCGGCAATGTCCTACGGCTCGATAAACTTGAACCTGCAAAAGGCGATGGCAATTGCCGCTTCAGAGTTCGGAACTTACTGGAATACCGGGGAGGGAGGGCTTCACAAGGACCTGAAGAAGTTTAAAGACCACACGATAGTTCAGGTTGCGTCAGGAAGGTTCGGCGTTGACGTTAACTACCTTGAAACATCTGCAGCCATAGAGATAAAGATAGGTCAGGGTGCAAAGCCGGGAATTGGAGGACACCTCCCGGGTGAGAAGGTAAATCAGGGGATTGCCGAGACAAGGATGATACCCGTTGGAGCAGATGCCATATCACCGGCTCCCCACCACGACATCTACTCCATTGAGGACCTGAGACAGCTCATATACGCCCTCAAGGAGGCCACCAACTACGAGAGGCCCGTTTTCGTCAAGATAGCCGCCGTTCACAACGTTGCTGCAATCGCCTGCGGGATAGCCCATGCAGGAGCGGATGCCATAGCGATAGACGGACTCAGGGGAGGAACGGGAGCAACCCCCAAATCCCTCAGGGATTACGTGGGAATACCCATAGAGCTTGCGATAGCCGCCGTTGATGACAGGCTGAGGAGCGAAGGGCTCAGAAATCAGGTATCCCTCATAGCGGCAGGGGGGTTCAGGAGCCCCGTTGATGTCCTCAAGGCAATAGCCCTCGGGGCAGATGCTGTCTACGTTGGAACCGTTGCCCTCCTTGCTGCGGGGTGTACACAGTGCCAGCAGTGCCACACGGGAAGGTGCGCATGGGGGATAACGACGAACGACCCGAAGCTTGCAAAGAGGCTTAACCCGGAAATCGTTGCCGAGAACCTCTACAACCTCCTGAGGGCATGGTCTCACGACATAAAGGAGCTGTTAGGGGCTATGGGAATTAACGCCATAGAGAGCATAAAGGGCAACAGGTTGAGACTCAGGAGCATAGGCTTAACGGAGCAGGAGAACAGGATTCTCGGCGTTCTCCCCGCCGGCATGTAGGAGGAACGATGGAGAAGAGAAACCTCATGAAGGTTTACCCCATAGAGGAGAACTGTATATCCTGCAGGTACTGTGAGGTTGCCTGCACGATGGTTCACAGCAGGACTCAGGACCCTGTTAAAGCCTACAAGCTCGAGAATCTCGTTCCAAGGGCAAGGGTTGACGTGAAGGGAGCCGTTTCAATATCAACGATGTGCAGGCACTGCAAACACCCGTTCTGCCTCGATGCCTGCATATCGGGAGCCATATGGCAGGATGAAACCGGGAAGGTTCACCTTGATGAGGATGTGTGCGTCGGGTGCTGGGGATGCGTCCTCGTGTGTCCGTTTGGTGCCACCCATCCAAACCTCGACAGGAAGCACTCTGTAAAGTGCGATGTGTGCGAAGAGAGAGGATTCCCGGCCTGCGTTGAGGCCTGCCCGAACAGAGCACTCGTTTACGAAAGGGAAAAGTAATCTGGAGGCACGGTATGGTCAACGTAAAGGAACTCAATGATGAGCTTAAGGCAAACATCCTTGATAGGTATGTGCAGGTAAAAACTGAGCTTGAGAAACTCTTCAGGAAATATGGAGCAGAAAATTTTCAGGAGCTTGAGAAGCGGTTTTGCGAAATTCCTGAAGAGGAAGGGCATGATGATTATTTCATCGCACAAAACCTTGAAGCTTTGAGAAGAAAACTGCACGAACTCCT
>CAZIVU010000146.1:0-2219 GCA_964542865.1 uncultured bacterium
CTCCCCCTAAGGTTATCGGTGATGGGTGGACTGTCAGGGAGGCTCAGGACTTCCTCATAAGGAACGGGATAAATGCTGCACCGGTTGTTGACAGCGGGGGAAGGTTGATCGGAATTGTTAACAGGAAGCTGACCGATAAGGCTATCTACATGGGGATGGAGGAGGAGAAGGTTGGAGGTATTGTTCAAACGGACATAAGTAAGGTCGGTCCGGAGAGCTCGGTCGGTGAGGTTGAGGATATCATAGTAAACAAGCACCAGGCTCTCGTTCCCGTTGTTGACGGGGAGAGGGTCGTTGGTGTGATAACCAGAACGGACATACTTACAAACCTCTACAGGAAGGACTTTGAGGAGACTGAGTCCTTTTACGCAAAGAGGGCAAAACTCTACCCCCACACAAAGAACGTAAAACAGCTCCTCAAGGAGAGGATACCTGAAAGGGTTTTGAACCTCCTCAAGTCGATAGGGAGGATTGCCGACAGGGAAGGTGTCAGCGTTTACGTTGTCGGGGGTTTTGTGAGAGACCTCATCATCGGGAGGGAGAACCTCGATGTTGACATTGTCGTTGAGGGGGATGCCACCGATCTCGCAAAAAAGGTCGCAAAGGAGATGGGCGCAAAAGTCCATACGTTCAGCAGGTTTAAGACGGCAGTTTTAACATTTGCGGATGGCTTTAAGGTGGATATGGCTTCGGCAAGGACGGAGGTTTACCACTCACCCGGTGCGCTCCCGTCTGTGGATACAGCACCTCTGAAAAAGGACCTTTTCAGGAGGGACTTCACCATTAACACGCTTGCAGTTAAGGTTAACAGCAGGGAATTCGGGAAGCTTATTGACTACTTCAACGGGCTTAAGGATATAAAGGAGAGGAAAATAAGGGTTCTCCATGCGCTCAGCTTCATAGAGGACCCGACAAGGATCCTGAGGGCTTTGAGGTTTGCCGTCAGGTACAGGTTTGAGCTCGGGAAGCACACCGAAAAGCTTCTCAGGATAGCGGTTCAGAGAAAGCTCTTCAAAACCGTTGAGGGAAGAAGGCTTTACCTTGAACTCAGGCACATTTTTGAGGAGGATAATCCGCTCAGGATAGTTAACAGGATGGATGATTACGGTATACTTAAGGCACTCTGTCCCGATATAAGCTGGGACAGGAATAAAAAGGACCTGTTTGAACGGATAAGGAAGGTTATTATCTGGCACAGGATGGCGTTTGAAAAGAGGGCTGATTACCCCGTTCTCTACCTATCGGCTCTCTTAGAGGGGCTTTCATTTCAAGCTGTTGAAAGGTTCTTAAGCCAGTTGTCTGTCCCTGAGGGTGAGAGGAGGCTCATTGAGGGTGTTTTTATCAGGTCAAGGCAGGTTTTAGGGCTTATCAAGAGGGGAATGAAGAACAGCGAGGTTATGACCCTCCTTGAAAATCTGCCTGAAGAGGTAATCCTTTACATGGCTGCGAAGACAAAGGATGAGTGGAAGAGGGAGAAGATCATGGAGTTTTTGAAGAGGTGGAGATTTATCAAGCCGGAAGTTAATGGGGAGGACCTGAAGGGGCTTGGCTTGAAGCCCGGACCCATCTTCAGGGAAGTTCTCCATGAGCTGAAAGGGAAAATCGTTGATGGGGAGGTAACCGATAGGGAATCGCAGATGAGGTTTGTGAGGAGATTTTTGGGTCTGGAGAGGGAAGGTGAACCTGCTAAGTAGGAATTTTACCTATTCAGCATCCCTGATCGTTGTCTCGTTTTCCCTTGCCTTTTTTGTAACCTCAATTGTAGACCTGAGGCTTAAGGAGAGGCTTCCCCGGCTTTCACTTGAGGGGAAAACCTCTGCAGAGAGGGTGGTTTTAAGGACATCCATATCAAGAAAGGGTTTCTTCAAGCCGAAGGTTGCCGTTAAGGGGAATGAAAGTGTGAAAGCTGCTCCGGAGATTTCGGAGTTTAAGCTAAGGGGGACAATTGTCTGTGGTGAGTGCGGTGAGGGTATTGCCATAGTTGAGCTTGAAAAGGGAAAGACAAAGGTCTTCAGGGTTGGAGATGAGGTTGACGGTTACACTCTGGTTAAGGTTTTCCCGAAGTACGCTCTTCTCAAAAGGGATGGAAGAAGCTTTAAGCTAAACCTTTATGAGGAGAGGGAAAAGGCAGGCAAAGAGTCCTCAAGCGGTAAATCCCATACATCAAGCTCCCCCTTCACCTACAGGGTTGAAAGGCAGAAGGTTATAGATGAGATCTC
>CAZIVU010000147.1:0-2187 GCA_964542865.1 uncultured bacterium
CTACATTTACATAAGCGGAAGAATTGAGGGGAACGAGTACTACGCAAGCAGCAAATACCCGGGAAGGGTTTTGAAGCTCCTTCACGATGAGGGGGATGACGTTAAAAAAGGCGAACTCCTTGCAGTCCTTGACTCCAAAGAGGTTAGCGCAAGGTTCAAGCAGGCTGATGCTAACTACAGGTCATCACTGTCCCGGCTTGAGGCAAAGAGGCATGAGCTTGACTACTACAGGAACAGACTGAAATCCCTCAGAGCGAAGCTCTCAAACCTTGAGAAAACCGTTAACCTCAACATAAGAATTTCCGAGGAGAACCTGTCACTTTCAAGGAGGGATAGGGAAATTGCAAAGGCTATGCTTGAGGAGGCACGCTCAACGTACGAAAGGGTCAGGAGGGACTATGAAAGGTACAGAAACCTCTACAGGAGAAGGGTTATATCTGAAAGCACCTTTGACAGTTTCAGAAACAGGTTTGAGGTCTCAAGGCAGAAGCTGAAAGCTGCACAGGAGAGCCTGAAGAAGTCGTCAAAGGCTGTAGAGATTGCCAAGGAAAAGCTGGAAGTTGCAAAGGCCGGTCTTGACGAGGTCAGGTCGGTAAGGATGGAGGTAAAAGCCCTTGCCTCAACCGTTAAAGCTAAGGAGAAGGAGCTTGAGGCTTTAAAAATTGCCGTTTCTGCCTCAAAAGCCCGGCTTGAGGAGGCGCGGGCAGTCCTCGATGATATGAGGATACGCTCTCCCGTAAACGGAACCATAACGGAAAGGAGCGTTGAGGTAGGTGAGGTTATCCCTTCAGGCTTCAGGCTCTTCACTATATATAACCTCGATGACCTCTACTTTGAGGGCTTCATACCGGAAAAGGAGGTCGGGCTTTTGAGGATTGGGCAGAGAGGGTTTATAACGGTTGACTCCTACCCCAACAGGAAGTTCCCCGTCAGGGTAATCTTCATAAGCAGCAGGGCTGAGTTCACTCCAAAGGAGGTTCAGACAAAGGAGGAAAGGGTAAAGCAGGTCTTCAGGGTGAAGCTCAAGCTCATTGAAAACCCCGGCCATATTCTAAAACCGGGAATGCCGGCTGATGCTTACTTAGAGATTTCAGGATGAGCGTAGTCCGCGTCAGCTCCCTGAGAAAGAGGTATAAAGATGTAGTTGCCCTTGATGGCATCTCATTCAGCGTCAACAGGCAGGATATAGCCCTTATCATGGGTCCGGACGGTTCCGGGAAATCAACCCTCCTGAAGTCCATAGCAGGCGTGCTTGAGTTTGACAGCGGGAAGGTTGAGGTCTTGGGGGTTGACGTTGAGAGCAGGGAGGCGGAAGAGATAAAGGAGAGGATAGCCTTCATGCCTCAGGGCTTGGGGCTTAACCTCTACCACAACCTCACAGTTGAGGAGAACATCGATTTCTTTGCCGACCTTCATCAGGTCCCGGAGAACATCAGAAAGCGGAGGAAAGAGCTTCTCCTTGAGACAACGGGACTTTCCCCCTTCAGGAGCAGGGTTGCATCGAAGCTTTCAGGCGGGATGATGCAGAAGCTTGCAATATGCTGTTCCCTCATCCATACCCCTGAACTCCTCATACTTGACGAGCCAACGATGGGGGTTGACCCCGTATCGAGGTTTGAATTCTGGAAGCTCGTATTCAGCTTTGTCTACGAGGAGGGGATAACCGCTGTTATCTCAACATCTTACCTTGATGAGGCTGAGAAGGGAACGAGACTGCTTCTCCTGAAATCGGGAAGGCTGATTGAGGATACAACGCCGGAAGGGGTCATGAGGGCACCGATCCCCGTGTACCTTGTAAGGGGGAAAGATGTTGAGAGGGCATACGAGCTTGCCTCCAAAACCTATGGAATTGCAAGGCTTAAGGGAAACACGCTGAGGTTTCTGTCAAAGGAGGAACCTGCCTTCCCGCACCTTGAAGTTGAGGTTGAAAGGGTAAGTCCAAACGTTGAGGATATCTTTCTCCTCCATACGGGCATAAGAAGGGTTCAGATGAAACCCCTCTTCATGCTCAGACAGGAGATACCGGAGAGGGCGGTTGTCGTTGAGAAGCTGACAAAGAAGTTCGGTGACTTTACGGCCGTTGATTCTGTCAGCCTTTCGGTGAAAAGGGGGGAGATATTCGGGATACTGGGTCCGAACGGAGCCGGTAAGACAACGCTCATAAAGGTTCTGGTCGGGCTTTACAGG
>CAZIVU010000148.1:0-2166 GCA_964542865.1 uncultured bacterium
CATCCTATACTGAAGGCGGCACGGGGAGAGAGGACAGATTATACCCCCATATGGATAATGAGACAGGCTGGCAGGTACTCTGAGAGGTACAGGCGTATAAGGGAAAAAGCCGGTTCGTTTATGGAGCTTTGCAGAAACCCCAGGCTTGCTGCGGAAGTGACCCTGATACCTGTAGATGAGATAGGCGTGGATGCAGCCATCCTCTTTTCGGATATCCTCGTTCCCGTTGAAAAGATGGGAGTTGATGTAAAGTTCGTTGAGGGGAAAGGTCCCGTCCTATCTAAGGTTGAAACGTTGGATGACGTTGAGAGGTTGAGGGTGCCTGAACCGGAGAGGGAACTTCCCTACGTTCTTGAAACGATAAGGATTGTTAAGGAAAGGCTTGACAGACCGCTGATAGGTTTTTCAGGTGCTCCGTTTACCCTTGCAAGCTATATACTTGAGGGAGGAAGTTCGAAGAGCTACATAGTTGCAAAGTCAACGATGTGGAACAAGCCTGACCTCTGGGACTCCCTCATGGTAAAGCTTTCGGATACGGTTTCCCGCTATCTCTCCTCTCAAATAGATGCCGGCGTTGACCTTGTCCAGATATTTGATTCCTGGATGGGTGTCCTTTCAAGGGAGGATTATGAGAAGTACGTTTTCCCGTACACTGAGAGGGTGGTGGATGAGCTAAAGAGGAAGCACCCTGAGACCCCGATAATCCACTTTGGCGTTAACTCATCCCATCTCATTGAGGTTAATGACAGGCTGAACGTTGACGTTATAGGGCTTGACTGGAAGACCGAAATCTCATCTGCACTCAACCTTACAGACAAATCCCTGCAGGGGAACCTTGACCCGGTTATGCTTTTTGCATCTGAAAGCCGGATAGAAAAAAGGGTTGAGGAGATTCTTACCCAGGGCTTGAAGGCAAAGGGACACATATTCAACCTTGGTCACGGAATACTTCCCCAGACAGATCCGAAAAAGGCTAAATTCCTCGTTGATGCCGTCCACAGGATAAGCAGGCAGTTGAGAGGATAGCTTGAGGGAAGCTATACTTGTCGTTTACATGGGAGGTCCTTCAACGCTCTCTGAGATAAGACCTTTCCTGTTCAGGCTTTTCTCCGACAGGGAACTCATCAACTTCGGAGTTCCCCCCTTCCTCCAGAAACCCTTAGCTTTCCTCATCTCCAGCTTCAGGGCGTTGAAGGTGAGGAAACAGTATGAGGCGATTGGAGGTGGTTCCCCGACTGTGAGGCAGTCCCTCGAACAGTCAAGGCTTGTTGAAGCGTTTACGGGGGTAAAGACTTTTGCAGGGATGCTCTACTCAAACCCCCTTCTCGGGAAGGTTTCGGAGGAGGTAAGGGGTTTTTCTCCCGACAGGGTATCCGTTATTACGCTATACCCCCAGTACTCACAGGCAACGGTTGGAGCGTGTATAAGGGAGGTTAAAAGGTTTCTCGGTGACCTCGATTTGAGGTTTGTCCGCTCGTGGTGCAGGAACAGGAAGTACATAAACTGGGTCAGAAAACTTATCCTGCGTGAGATGGAGAGCCTCAGTTCTCCCCACATACTCTTTTCTGCACATAGCCTTCCGAAGTACATGGTTGATGGAGGAGACCCTTACGTTAAGGAGGTTGAGGATACTGTAAGGTTGGTGATGGAGGGAATTGAAGCCCCTTACAGCATATCCTACCAGAGTAAAGTGGGACCGATCGAGTGGCTGTCCCCCTCAACGGAGAGCAAAATCGTTGAGCTTTCAGAAAAAGGTGTCAGGGAGCTGGTCGTTTTCCCTATAAGCTTTGTCTCCGAGCATATCGAAACGCTCTACGAGATAGATGTTGAGTACAGAAGACTTGCCATTGAGAGGGGAATGGAGGAGTTCAGGAGGGTGAAGGTTGAGCCTTTCGATGATGACCTGATAGCTGCCATATCCGAGGAAGCCTTAAGGGTTTTAAGGGGAAACAATGGTTAGGGTATGTGTAATTGGAGCCGGGGTCTCAGGCCTGTCAACGGCCTACTACATTAAAACGTTTCTATCTCAAAAGGGTATTCCCTTTGAGCTTAAGGTTTTTGAGGCTGAAAGGGTTCCCGGCGGAAAGATGAGAACCTTCTATGAGGATGGGTACATAATCGAGTCGGGACCGAACGGGTTTCTTGATAACAAGCAGGATACCCTTG
>CAZIVU010000149.1:0-2118 GCA_964542865.1 uncultured bacterium
AGCATCGGGGGATACGTGGTAGGAGAAAAGCTAAAGCGGGTTCACATCATCGGGATTGGCGGCATCGGCATGTCCGGACTTGCCCTCCTCCTGAAAAGCATGGGCTACACGGTTAGCGGTTCGGACATAAGGGAAAGCTCAACGACGAGGAAGCTCAGGGAAAAGGGGATAGAGGTGTTCATAGGCCATGACCCTTCAAATGTGGAGGGAGCACAGGCTGTCTTCTTCTCCTCGGCGATCAAGGATAACAATCCGGAGATAGTGGCTGCAAGGAGGAACGGGATTCCCGTTATCCCCCGGTCTGACCTCCTTGCAGACATAATGAGGTTTAAGGAGGGGATAGCCGTTGCCGGAACGCACGGGAAGACGACAACAAGCTCAATGATCTCCACCATCCTTTACGGAGCCGGGTTAAACCCGACCATACTTGTGGGTGGGAAGCTTGAGATCTTGGGAGGTGAGAACGCCCTTTCCGGGGAGGGGAAAGTTCTGGTTGCCGAGGCTGATGAGAGTGATGGAACGTTTCTGAAGCTCTCTCCGACAATAAGCGTGATAACAAACATAGACGAAGACCACCTTGACTTTTACGGCTCGTACGAGAACATAAAGGAAGCCTTCATAGAGTTTGCGAACAGGACATCGTTCTACGGAAAGGTTATGGCGTGCAGGGAGTGTGAAGGGGTAAGGTCTGTTCTCCCGTTCATCTACAAAAGGGTTGAAACTTATGGATTTACGGAGGATGCAGACCTTTACGCAAAAAACATTACCCCCTTTGGACTTGGTTCAACCTTTGACGTTTACTACAGGGGAAAATTGCTCGGAAGCGTTAAGCTCTCCATTCCCGGGAGGCATAACGTTCTGAACGCCCTTGCCTCCATACTCGTTTCCCTTGAGCTCGGGGTTGACTTTGAAACGATCTCCTCCCTCCTTGAAAGGTTCAGGAACGCAAGGAGAAGGCTTGAGCTTAAGGGAAACCTTAACGACATTGTACTCCTCGACGACTATGCCCACCATCCGGGGGAGATTGAAAGCACGGTTGAGGCGGTAAAGCTCTCATTTCCCGGAAGGAGGTTGGTCGTCCTCTTTCAGCCCCACAGGTTCTCAAGGACAAAGTTCCTGTGGAGGAGATTTGTTGAGGTTCTGAGCGGCTTGGAGAACCTCATTATTGTTGACATATACCCCGCATCTGAAACCCCTATAGACGGGATAACGGCTGAGAGGCTTGCCGCTGAATCTGGAGCCATTTACGGGGGTTCCCTTGAGGAGGGGATTGAGAGGGCTTTATCCATACTGAAGCCGGGGGACGTTTTCCTTTCCCTTGGTGCAGGAGACGTATCAAAAGCTTGCAGTATTCTGGCTGAAAGGATATCAGAGCCTGTATCCAAGCTGCCTGAGTAGTGTTTCCCTGCTTCTCCAGTCCTCCTTCACCTTCACCCAGAGCCTCAGGTATATCCTCTTTCCGAGGAGCTTTTCAAGCTCTTCCCTTGCAAAGCTCCCTATCTTCTTCAACCTCTGCCCGGCTTTGCCGATAACTATGGGCTTCTGGGATTCCCTCTCAACGTAAACTTCTGCATCTATCACGAGCATGTTCGGGTTCTTCTTTCCCTTTTCTATGTTTACCACGTTGACGGCAACCGCATGGGGTATCTCATCCTTTGTGAAGCTCATCACCTTCTCCCTTATTATCTCCGATATGAACTGTTCAACGGGCATGTCCGTTACCATCCCCTTCTCGTAGTACATCGGTCCCTGCGGGAGGTAGCCCGATATGAGTTCAAGGAGCCTGTCAAGGTTTGTCCCCTTCGTTGCACATATCGGAACTATATCGTTCACAAACGGGAATTCCCTGCTGATGCTCTCTATAAGGGGGAGAAGCTCCTCCTTCCTTACCCTGTCAATCTTGTTTATTGCAACGATGACCTTTGTCTCCTTCCTCTTCTCCTTCTCAATCCTTTCAAGTATCCTCCTGTCATCGTCCCTCAACCCCGCTTTTGCATCTATCATGAAGATGATTACATCGGCATCCGGGATAACGCTGTAGGCAACTTCGTTCATATACCTGTTAAGCTCAAACCTTTCCCTGTGTATGCCCGGGGTATCGAGGAATATTATCTGCGC
>CAZIVU010000150.1:0-2043 GCA_964542865.1 uncultured bacterium
AACAGGTATGGGGTTGAGCTTGACCCCGAAACCGAGGTTATAACGACGATAGGTTCGAAGGAGGGGCTTGCCCACCTTGCCCTTACGCTCATAAACCCGGGAGATGTTGCGATAGTTCCAAGTCCTGCATACCCCATCCACCCCTACTCGGTGATAATAGCCGGGGGTGATGTGAGGAGTGTTCCCCTCATAAAGGGTGAGGAGGAGGGTTTCTTTGAAGGCATAGTCAAAGCCTTTAAGGAGAGCTGGCCAAGGCCAAAGGTTCTCATCCTTAACTTTCCCCATAACCCGACCACCGCCTGCGTTGACCTTAGTTTCTTTGAAAAGGTCGTTGACTTCGCAGTTGAGAACAACCTCATCGTTATTCAGGATATCGCCTACGCCGAGATAGCCTTTGATGGGTATAAGCCTCCAAGCATCCTTCAGGTGAAGGACGCAAAGAAGGTTGCGGTTGAGTTCTACTCCCTGTCCAAGACCTACTCCATGGCTGGCTGGAGGGTGGGTTTTGCCGCCGGGAACAGCCAGATAATTCATGCCCTCTACAGGATGAAGAGCTACCTCGATTACGGGATGTTTCAGCCTATACAGATCGCTGCAATTGTCGCCCTGAAGGGTCCGCAGGATTGCGTTGAGGAGTACAGGGAGGTTTACAGGAGGAGGAGGGATACCCTTGTGAGGGGTTTGAACAGGATTGGGTGGAAGGTTGAGAAGCCGAAGGCTACGATGTTCCTCTGGGCGGAGATACCAAAGCAGTTTCAACACCTTGGCTCCCTTGAATTCTCAAAGATGCTCCTCCTTGACGGGAAGGTTGCGGTTTCTCCGGGGATAGGCTTCGGTGAGTACGGTGACAGGTATGTAAGGTTTGCCCTCGTTGAGAACGAGCTCAGGATAAAGCAGGCTGTGAGGGGGATAAAGAGGGCTTTTGAGAAGTACGGGCTCAGGAATATAAACGTTTGAGGGTAGGATGTTCAGAGTAGGGATAGTCGGGTGCGGAACTGTTGGCTCGGGAGTTTTCAGGCTCCTGAGGGAGAACGGTGATGTGATTGAGAGCAGGATCGGGAAGAGGGTAGAGGTTTTAAAGGTTGCCGATAAGGATGTGGAGAAGGCCATTTCTGCCGGTGTTCCGAGGAGCATCCTGACGGATAGCTGGCTTGAAGTTGTCAACTCAGATGTTGACGTTGTCGTTGAGCTTATTGGGGGAAAAGGCGTTGCAAGGGACGTTATCCTTGAGTCCATAAGGAGGGGTAAGCACGTTGTAACGGCAAACAAAGCCCTCCTTGCCGATTTCGGGGAGGAGATATTCTCCGCTGCGAGGGGAAAAGGGGTATCTGTCGGCTTCGAGGCAAGCGTCGGCGGCGGGATTCCGGTAGTGAAAGCGCTCATGGAGGGACTTGCCGGGAACAGGATACTCAGGATTTTGGGAATAATAAACGGGACTGCAAACTTCATCCTTACGAAGATGACGGAGGAGCACGTTGACTTTGAAAGCGCCCTTGAAATGGCGAGGGAGCTTGGATATGCGGAGGCTGACCCATCCCTTGACGTTGACGGGATAGACACGGCGCACAAGATAGCCATCCTTTCATCCCTCGGATTCTGCAGGTGGATAAGAACGGATAACGTTTACGTTAAGGGGATAAGGGATATAACACCCCTTGACATAGACTTTGCAAGGGAATTCGGCTACAGGATTAAGCTCCTTGCCATAGCAAAGATTTCAAACGGTTCCCTTGAGGTCAGGGTCCACCCGACCATGCTCCCCGAAGACCATATCCTCTCAAGGATTGAGGGGGTTTACAACGCCCTTCTCATTGAGGGGGATTTTGTTGGGAGCACCCTCTACTACGGAAAGGGTGCGGGTATGAAGCCGACGGCAAGCGCCGTCGTGAGTGACATATGCGATATTGCCCTCAACCAGAAGAGGGGTGTCCCCGAGTGCCTCTTCGGGGGTAACGTTGAGGTTAGGTTGAAAGCCCCTGAGGAGTTCCTCTCGAGCTTTTACATGAGGTTTACAGCTCAGGACAGACCCGGGGTTCTTGCAAG
>CAZIVU010000151.1:0-2026 GCA_964542865.1 uncultured bacterium
CTGATTTCAACCTTTGAGATAGAGGTTAAAGGGAAAAGCTATGCCGGAGATTGATGCCGAGAAGTTAAAGAAATTTGTTCGAGAAAATCTCATACCCTTCTTCTTAGCAACAACTTCACTCATAGTATTTTTAACCTCCATATCCCTGTTTATCGGTGAAAGACGAAAGATAAACAATCTAAAATCGCAGATTTTTGCGCTCAGACAACGGGTAACTGAAAAAAGAACACGGCTTAGCAATCTTAAAAGAAACTACAGAAGGGAACTGGAAAGGATTGAGAGGATGAAAACCTTTTTTGCTTTAGGTTCCCTGACAGACAGACCTGAGGAGATAGTAAAGAGCATATACACTGCCTCCCGGAAGCTGAGCGTTGACTTTGACAGCTTCACATCAACCTTAAAAGATGACTACCTTACCGTGGATTTTTCAGCATCCGGAAGGGAGGAAGACGTCCTTAAACTTCTGTCTGAGATCTTTAGAACTTACCCGATAACTGTAGAATCGTTATCACTTAACAAGCCAAAGCTCAAACTCTACCTGAGGTTAAGGTTTAAAATACTGATGGGAAAATTCCCGAAAGCCGTTAGCGGAGCGTGAGATGGGAGCTATTACATTCATGCTACTGTTTTTCATGTCAGGCTTATCACAGGCTCAGCTATTCTACCCCCTTTCAAAGCTCCAGCCGAAGAAGGTGAAAAAGACGGAAGGATCTAAAAAGGAGCCTAAAAAGGTTGAGATACCAAAGCTTCACCTTGAAGGGATCGTCCACTCGAAAAAAGCCCTTGCGGTGATAAACGGAAGGTACCTTGGAAGGGGAGATAGGGTAGAAAATTGCAAGGTTAGCGGAATATTCAAAAATTCGGTTATCCTGACGTGCGATTCATTCCCGGTGAAGCTGACGATCGACCTTCTAAACCGGCAGAAAGGGGTAAATGATGAATAGGACAGCTTTGGTTCTCATTCTTATCCTTCTCATCTCAGGCTGTGTAAGGGAAAAACCCCGGACAGCAGTAAAACCTGTCAAAGAAAAGGAGAGCAAAATCGTCCAGCTTCCTCCCTTGACAGCTCCTCCCCCAACCTTCAGGGAGATTGAAAGGGAAAAGCTCCACGAAGGTGAGGATGTTGTTGTAAACCTCTCATTCGATAATCTTGATTTAAAGAAGGTTCTCCTTTCTCTGGCAAAGGCAACAGGATATAACTTCATAATTGACCCGGATGTGTCCGGCAAGATCTCTATAGAGCTTAAAGACGTAACGCTGAGAGAGGCTTTAGATTACATCCTCACACCTCTTGGGTATTCCTACAGCTTTGAGGGGAAGAGTGTAAGGGTTATCGCAAAGTTAACAAAGGTATTTCACATAGACGTTCCCCTTGCAACAAGGGGTTTCAAGTCCAACATATCAGCTTCAATAGGGGGAGCGGGTTCAACCGGTGGAACGTTCGGAGGAGGAACATCTGGAGTGGAAGGGACGGCGACGGCAACAAGCACGGCAAACGTAGAGGTTACCAATCAGGCAAACGTTGATTTCTGGAAGAGCGTTGAGGATACAATAAAATCCCTGATAGGGAGCGATAACTCAACAACCTACACGGTTGAACCTATAAGCGGAACCGTGATAGTGTCCGGCAAGCCGGAAGCGGTAAAGAGGGTTGGAAAGTTTATCGAGAGCCTGAACGCGATCGTCAACAGACAGGTCCTCATAGAGGCGAAAATCGTCGAGGTCAACTTGAAAAAGGGATACGAGACGGGGGTAAACTGGCAGGTTTTAGGAGATTACAAGAACTACAATTACAGCTTCAACTTGAATACCGGAAGTCCGGGCAAAAAGCCGTTTCAAGTTCAGGTGCTGAAGTTTTCGAAGGACTTCTCAGCACTAATAGGGCTCCTGTCGCGGTTCGGATCTGTCAACGTCCTCTCCTCCCCAAGGATACTGGCAATGAACAACCAGCCCGCAATAATAAAGGTTGGAAAGGACTACATACTGATATACAGGACGCAGAGCTCAACAACAACGGGAGTTGGAG
>CAZIVU010000152.1:0-1959 GCA_964542865.1 uncultured bacterium
CTCCTCTGGTTTTGTGTGCAAAATTATATACGCTAAGGATAACATTTCAACACCGCGAAATCTGAAGGTAACATCAAGCATCCCTCCTCCCGTTTGAGGAAAGCCCGAGGAGCTTAATGGCGTAATCAACGGCAAACTCAAAGCTTGAGGGAGAGGCAACCCCTTTCCCGGCTATGTCGTAAGCCGTTCCGTGGTCAACTGATGTCCTCACTATCGGGAGGCCGAGCGTCACGTTTGCGCACCTGCCGAAGCTGGTAAGCTTTATGGGAATCAGCCCCTGATCGTGGTACATGCAGAGGACAACTCCAAACTCCCCCTTAACTGCCCTGTTAAAGACGGTATCGGATGGGAAAGGTCCAAAAACTCTTATGCCTAAAGTCCTTGCCCTTTTCACCGCCGGCTCAATAATCCTTACCTCCTCATCACCGAAAAGCCCTCCCTCCCCGGCGTGGGGGTTGAGGGCTGCAACTGCTATCCTCTCATCAGGGAAGCTTTTACTTATCAGCTCTAACTTATCAACTATTCCGTCCTGAGTTATGAGCGATGGAACTTCCCTGAGGGCAACGTGCGTTGTGAGAAGGACAACTTTAAGCTTTTCCCCTGCAAGCATCATCGCAAACTTCCTTGCCCCGAGCTCGTGTGCAAGGAACTCCGTATGACCGGGAAAGGGAAAACCGGCAAGAGAGGCAGCCCTCTTGTTTATGGGAAGGGTGACAACCGCATCGATTTCTCCCCTCTTCGCATCGTCAACCGCCCTCTTGAGGTAGGAGACCTGCGCCTTTCCTGTTTCTGCCGAGACCTTTCCGAACTCAAAATCTCCCGGGTCGTAAACGTCGATGAGCTCCACATTCCCGGGAAGCTCACCGAAGGGAACACCCGTTGCTTCGGACGTCCTCTCAAGGACAGACCTTGAGCCGTAAACCCTGAAGCTAACCCTTTTCCCCTTCAGGAAAGGGAGGGACTTCAGGAATATCTCGGGACCTATGCCCGCAGGGTCACCGATCGTTATGCCTACCCTTGCGATTCCCCCTCCTGCTCAATCCCTGCCCTTTTCATGAACTCTGAAGCAATTCTCTCGCTGAGGGACTTGAGGTCGTTGCTGAGCTGCCTCAACTTGTACTTCAGCTCAAGGTTTTCCTGCTCAAGTTCGTCACACCTGCTCTGAAGTTCCCTGAGCTGAACCCTGTAATCTGCAACGACCCTTTTAACAAGATTCGTGGTTGAAGCCATTATATTCTCAAGCTCCTGTTTTATCTTCTCTTCGAGGATAATTTCCTCATCGCTAACCGTCTTTATCTCAGGTTTCCTCAGCTCTTCCATCTTCCCTCCTTTTCCCTTTTAACGGTTAGTCAACGTTTTTAAAAATGTGGCCAAGCTTGTCCCTCTTCGTTCTGAGGTACTCCCTGTTGTAGCTGCAAATCCCCACCTCGATGGGAACCCTCTCAACTATCTCAAGCCCATACCCTTCAAGACCTATTAGCTTTTTGGGGTTGTTCGTCATAACCCTCATCTTTCTCACGCCAAGGTCCCTGAGTATCTGAGCCCCTATTCCAAAATTCCTCATGTCGGGGGGAAAGCCGAGTTTCCTGTTTGCCTCAACAGTATCAAATCCATGATCCTGAAGCTGGTAAGCCTTTATCTTATTGACAAGGCCGATACCCCTTCCCTCCTGCCTGAGGTAAACGATTACACCTTTCCCCTCTCTTGAGATCATCTCCATGGCTTTGTGGAGCTGGGACTGGCAGTCGCACTTAAGTGAACCAAAAACATCGCCGGTCAGACACTCTGAGTGAACTCTGACAAGCACCGGTTCATCCTCATCAATCTTCCCCATGACGAGAGCAACGTGTTCCTTCATATCAACCTTTGATGTATAGGCGTAAATCTTCCACGCACCAAACTTTGTCGGAAGCGTTGCCTCAGCCTCCCTCTTTATGAGAGTGTCCGTCCTCATCCTGT
>CAZIVU010000153.1:0-1939 GCA_964542865.1 uncultured bacterium
GGAGGTTGAGGAGAACCCCGCCTCAAGGAGCGCAAAGCTCAGAGCAGTTGAAAAGGTCTGTTAGCTGCCAGTTTTATGTAAAATAGCTCTATGGAACGCTTGAGCGAGGTTTACCCTTGGTTAAGGGAGAAAAGGGCTTACTGGGTATGGCTGAACACGGTTGCAAGGCTTTTGGCGTCAATATGCAGGCTTGAGGTTGAGGGGAGGGAGAACGTCCCCGATGCCGGAGGCGCACTGATAGCCTCCAACCACAGGAGCTACCTTGATCCCCCCATAGTTGCGTATGCGGTCAGGAAGAGGCCCGTTTTCTTCATGGCAAAGGAGGAGCTGTTCAGGACTCCCGTTCTCTCATTCCTTATAAAGCACTGGGGAAATGCCTTCCCCGTCAAAAGGGGAAGGCTTGACGTCAGGGCTTTGAAGGTTGCCCTTTCAATAGTTAAAAGGGGGAAGCTCCTCTGCATATTTCCGGAGGGGACAAGGGCACCTAAGGGGAAGTTCCTGAAGCCGAAGTGGGGAGCCGGCATGATTGCGCTGAAGGCGGGGGTTCCCGTAATTCCCTGCCTCATAGAGGGAAGCGAGGACGTTCTTCCAAAGGGGAGCAGGTTCTTAAAGCCTGCAAACGTCAGGGTTAGATTTGGAGCGCCTTTTAACATAGATTTAGAGGACAGGAAGGAGAACTACCAGAAAGCTGCAGACCTTATCATGGAAAGGATAAAGGAGCTGAGATGGTAAGGGTGGCAAGGAGCGCAGGTTTTTGCTGGGGAGTTAAGAGGGCGGTTAACCTTGCCGTGGAGGCTTCAAAGGGCAAAAGGGTTTACTGCCTCGGTGAGCTGATACACAACAGGCTTGAGATAGAGAGGTTGAAGTCCTTCGGTATAGACTTTGTTGAATCCGTTGAGAGCTTGAAGAGTGGTGAGACGATAATTATCCGCTCCCACGGTATTCCTCCGAGAACGATGAGGAGGATTGAGGAGAAGGGCTTGAAGGCAGTTGATGCAACGTGCCCGTTTGTAAAGGACGTTCACGAGAAGGCTGTCAGGCTTGAGGAGGAGAGGTACCCTGTCTGCATACTCGGAAACCCCAACCACCCCGAGGTTATCGGGATAGCGGGCCACGTTAAGGAACCTTTGATAGTTAACTCCATTGAGGAGCTTGAGGAACTCCCGAAGATGGAAAGGTTGGGGGTTGTCTGCCAGACAACGCTTGAGCAGGAGTTCCTGAAGAGGGCTGTCGCCATACTTGTTGAGAAGGTCAAGGATTTAAAGGTTTTCAACACGATTTGCAGGGCAACGCAGATAAGGCAGGATGAGGCGAGGAAGCTCTCTTCAGAGGTTGACCTCATGATTGTCATCGGGGGTAGGAACAGCTCAAACACGACGAAGCTTTACAGGATTTCAAAGTCCGTTAACCCTAAAACGTACCACGTTGAATCGGCTGAAGAGATTAAAGACTCGTGGTTTAACGGTGTAAAGTCCGTCGGGGTGACAGCCGGGGCATCTACTCCCCGGTGGGTGATCGATGATGTGGTAAAGCGCGTAAGGGAAATTGTAGAAGGGGGAAAGTTAGTTGGAAGGGGAGTTTGCAAAGCTACTTGAGGAGAGCTTCAGGAAGCCGAAAGAGGAGATAGTAAAGGGAGAAGTTGTCAAGGTTACCGACAGGGAGGTATTCATAGACTTCGGCTGGAAGGCTGAGGGTGTCATACCCCTGAAGGAGATCGGTTCAAAGCCAGAGATTGGCGATACCATTGAAGCCTGCATAGTTGAGCCCGAAACGGAAGAGGGTTATGCCCTCCTTTCCGTTAACTGTGCAAGGACACTTAGGCACTGGCAGAACGTTGCCGATGAGGTAGAGAGGAGGAGGATCGTTGAGGGGGTTATAAGGCAAAGGGTCAGGGGAGGCTACAAGGTTGATATCGGAAAGGGCATATTTGCATTCCTCC
>CAZIVU010000154.1:0-1939 GCA_964542865.1 uncultured bacterium
GTTAATCACGTCATTTTTCTCAACCCATCCCCTCCTTGCCGTCCCAACCCCCAGCTTCATCATCCACATGTGGTCCTTATGGTGGGAGTCCGTTCCGAGCGAGAGCTTTACGCCGTACCTCTTTGCAAGCCTGCAGTTTGCATCCTTCAGGTCAAGCCTGTTGTAGTAGGCGTTTACCTCTAAAGCCGTTCCCGTTTCCGCAGCTTTCCTCATCACGGCGTCAAGGTCAAGCGGATAGGGTTCCCTTGAGCCTATGACCCTTCCCGTTGGGTGTGCGATTACGTTAACGTAAGGGTTTTCAATTGCCTTTAGAATCCTCTTCGTGTTGTCCTGAGTGAACCGTGAGTGGATTGCTGCAACGACAAAGTCAAGGCTTTTCAGGATCTCATCCGGATAGTCAAGGGAGCCGTCGGCAAGTATATCAACCTCAATCCCCTTCAGTATCCTGAACTTCCCGTCAAGCTTCCTGTTAAGCTTGTCTATTTCGTGGTTTCTCCTCTCAAGGTCCTCCTCCGATAAACCCTTTGCAACCTTCAGGGACTTTGAGTGGTCAGTTACTGCTATGTAGCTGTAGCCAAGCTCCATCGCCCTCTTAACGAGCTCCTCAATGGAGGATGCGCCGTCGGACCAGTTTGAGTGGACGTGGAGGTCACCCTTAATATCTGAAAGCTCAACAAGGTTCGGCAAACTGTGCTTCTGTGCTGCTTCAATCTCGCCGGTGTCCTCCCTCAGCTCCGGGGGAGGGGTATCCATGCCGAGGGCTGCATAGACCTCCTCCTCCGTCCTTCCGGCTATCTTCTTATCCCCCTTGAAAAGGCCATACTCGTTGAGCTTGTACCCCTTCTTCAGGCATATCGTTCTGAGGTGTATGTTGTGGGCTTTTGAACCTGTAAAGTACTGAAGTGCCGAGCCGAACGATTCAGGTTCAATAACCCGGAGGTCAACCTGCTCCCCCTCCTCAACGATGACCGTTGCCTTCTTCGGTCCCTTCCAGAGTATCTCCTTAACGTTTGGGAGGTTGACAAAAGCCTCAATTATCTCAAGGTTCTTCCCGGTTGCAAGGATATCTATATCTCCGACCGTCTCCTTCATCCTCCTCGTTGAGCCTGCAACGGATATCCTCTCAACGGCCGAGTGCTTCTTAAGCTGCTCAACAATCCTGTCAACGATGAATATGGCAACGCCAAGGAGTATCCTTCCGTGGGCGCTCTCAAGAAGCTCAATACCCCTCTTTATCTTCTCGACCTTTCTCTTCCCGAAGCGGGGAAGCTTGAGGAGGTCTCCCCTCTCAATCGCCCGCTTCAGGTCCTCAACGCTCCTTATACCGAGCTCATCGTAGAGCAGCTTTACCGTTTTTGGACCGACCCCCGGAATATCAAGCAGTGTGAATATCGTGTCGGGAACCTGTGTTTTAAGCTCCTCAAACTCCTCAATCTTCCCCGTTTTCAGGAACTCAAGGATCTTTGCCCTCAGCCTCTCCCCGATTCCCGGGAGGCTCGTCAGCCTTCCCTCCTCTGCCAGTACCTCAATGTCCTCCGTCAGGTCCTCAATTATCCTTGCGGCGTTCCTGTAAGCCCTTATGTGGTAAGGGTTATCCCCCTTAAACTCAAGGATATCAGCCCACTTATCAAATATCGCAGCAAGCTCCTTGTTCTTCATAGCTCTATTTTACCTTAATGAAGTGAAATTTCGATACCTGAGGGCTCAGAAGCCAAAAGAGCTTTGCAGGACTATATTTTCTCAGGAAAGCTGGTAAACTTTTATGAAGAAGGCAGGGATGGAGAAGAAGATAAAGTGTCCGAACTGCGGGAAGCAGACGCACTGGGAAGGTAACCCTTTCAGGCCATTCTGCTCCGAGAAGTGCAAGATGGCAGACCTTTCAAGGTGGATTTATGAGGAGTACGGAATAGTTGAAGAGGTTTCAACCTGTGAGGAAACC
>CAZIVU010000155.1:0-1887 GCA_964542865.1 uncultured bacterium
TCCTCACCTCCAGTTTTCCTCTCCCCCCTGCCAAGGAGTATAAACTTCCCTAACTCGATGCTCCTTGCGAGCCTTGAAAGTGATGCTTCGCTTACAAGGAACGCCCTTATCTGGGAAAGCTCGCCTTCAGACTTTTGGGGGAACCTTTCCACAAGGATCTCGCTGACTATGAGCCCGATGACGGAATCGCCTAAAAACTCAAGCACCTCATAGTTTTCGGCCATTCCCTTCTCAAAAGCGTACGACCTGTGGAGCAGAGCCCTCTCAAGGAGTTCCCTTCTATTGAAGCTGTAGTTAATCCTCCTCTCAAGCTCAATCAGTTTCCTTCCCACTACTCACCAGTCCACTTCTTGAATACCAGGCATGCGTTCGTCCCGCCGAAGCCGAAAGAGTTTTTAAGCACGTAGTTGACGGAAGCTTTCACAGCCGTGTTTGGGACGTAGTCGAGGTCGCACTCGGGGTCTGCCTCCTCGTAGTTTATCGTTGGTGGAATTATCCCCGTTTTGAGGGTAAGGACACAGCTCACAGCCTCAACACCGCCGGCAGCTCCCAGAAGGTGGCCAATCATTGACTTTATGCTGCTGACCTTAACCCTGTACGCATGCTCTCCAAAGACGCTCTTTATCGCCATGGTCTCGTAAAGGTCGTTGAACTTTGTTGAGGTTCCGTGCGCGTTTACGTAGTCGATATCGCTCGGGGAGATTCCAGCATCGGATATCGCATTCCTTATAGCCCTTGCTGCTCCTTCACCTCCAGGCGCTGGAGCTGTAATGTGGTAGGCATCACCGCTCGTCCCGTAGCCCACAATCTCCGCAAGTATCTCCGCTCCCCTTCTCCTTGCATGCTCAAGCTCCTCAAGGAGGAGAATACCGGCTCCTTCTCCCATGACAAATCCATCCCTGTTCTTCTCAAATGGCCTGCTCGCCCTTTCGGGGTCATCGTTTCTCGTTGAAAGAGCCTTTGCGGCTGCAAATCCGGCAACCCCGAGGGGGGTTATCGCACTTTCGGTCCCTCCGGCAAGCATAACGTCTGCATCCCCGTACTTTATCGTTCTGAAGGCCTCACCGATTGAGTGGGTTCCGGTTGCACAGGCTGTAACCACGGATATGTTGGGGCCTTTGAACTGAAGCTTTATCGATACATACCCTGCCGCCATGTTTATTATCTCCATAGCAACGAAGAAGGGGGATATCCTCTTCGGTCCCCTCTCAAGGAGTATCTGATGCTGCTTCTCAATGGTCTTTATGCCCCCAATCCCCGAGCCGATTATTATTCCTGCCCGGTTCCTGTCTATGCTGTCAAGGTCAAGCCCCGCCATATCAACAGCTTGCTTCGATGCTCCGTAAGCAAACTGAACGAACTCGTCTGTCTTCTTTAGCTCCTTTCTGTCAAAGTAGTCTTCAGGGTTGAAGTCCTTTACCTCCGCCGCTATCCTCACCGGGTAGTCCGAGGCGTCAAACTTCGTTATCTGTGAGATGAAGGATTTCCCGTCGGTTATGTTCTTCCAGAACGTATCAACGTTGCTCCCCGCAGGAGATACGACCCCAATCCCTGTTACGACAACTCTTCTTCCCATTTTGTTCTCCTTGATATCTGGTCTTTAAGTTTGAATTATATTAAATGGAGTATAATGGGTTAGAACCTTCTCGGGAGGTGCTGCATGGTTATTGAGGTTAAACCGGCTGAGGTTGATTACGATTCCCTTGCTCTCAGGGTTTTCCTTAAAGCTCTTGAACTTATAGGCGGTCCGAGGAAGCTTTTTGAGTTCAGAAACCTCACGTGGGTTCCAAGCCTTATGGAGGCTTCCTACGCCGTGGTTTTAAGGGAGAAGGGGATGAAGAGTGAGGACGAGATTGCGGAGTTCCTTGGTTCCACAAAGCAGACGGT
>CAZIVU010000156.1:0-1880 GCA_964542865.1 uncultured bacterium
CATGAGAGTTCTTATAGCAGGTGCATCCGGATTTATAGGCTCCTACGTTGTCCCCGCCCTTTCGGGGCATGAGCTTGTTCTCCTTTCGAGGAACCCGGAAAGGTTGAGGTTCGGGGGAGTGAGGGTGAAGTTTGAGGGGGAAAGGCTTGAGGAGATTGTAAAGGCACAAAAACCAGACGTTGTTATAAACCTTATCGGAATACTCAAGGAAAGCGGCAGGGAGACTTTCGAGAAAGTCCACTACACCTATACCAGAAAGCTCGTTGATGGGGCAAGGGCTTCGGGGTGCAGGCTGTTTGTCCAGATGTCAGCCCTCGGGTGCTCCCTTAACTCAAGGAGCAGGTACAAGAGGACAAAGGCGCTTGCAGAGGACTGCGTAAGGAGGTCCGGGCTTGACTACACCATCGTCAAGCCGTCAATCGTCATGGGGAAGGGGCAGCTCCTGTTCAATGACGTAAAGAAGTTTTCAGCTATCACTCCCGTGTTCCTTGTCCCGAAGTTCAGGGTTCAGCCCGTGAACGTAAGGGATGTAAGGGATTTCATCGTTAAAGCCGTTAATGAGAAAATTACAGGTGAGTTTGAAATGTGCGGCAGCAGGGTTGTTTCGATGAAGGAGCTTTTTGAGTTTGTCCTGAAGTGCATCGGCAGAGTCAGGTTGGTTGTTGAGGTTCCAAAACAGCTCCTGAAGCCTTTAGCCCTTCTGGGAATAGGGATGACCTACGACCAGTACCTCATGCTTGATAGGGACAACGTCTGCACCGATAAAAGCGTCTGGAAAATTCTCGGAGAGCCGAGAGACGGCTTGGTCTGTGAGTAGCTCTTCCCACCATAAGGGTCGTCAAAATTCGCAGCTGTGGGTTACAATTACGCTGGAGGTTTTACTTGAAAAAGTTAATGAAGTGCAGCGTTTGTATGAACGTTGGCGAGTTCTCATACGTGGATTCGCGCAACCTTAACGAAAACGGAGAGGTCTTCGAAGTTGTCGGAAGCAAAGAGCTCTGGGTCAGCTACTTTAGATGCCCGTTCTGCGGCAACGTGGAGGTTGAAATATACCCGCCCGGAGAGAAGCCGGTTGAAAAGTAAGCATCTCCTCATTCTCCTTGCCGCATTCACCCTTTCATCCATCATCAACATAGGGCTGTTTGTGCTTCACCACGAGGAGCCAAGGAGGGGCATTATAGCCCTTGAGATGATTTACAGGCACAACTACCTCCAGCCGACCGTTCTCCTTGAACCTTACTTCAAAAAGCCACCGTTCCACAACTGGATTACGGTTCTCTCCTCCCACATCTTCGGAGGTGTTAATGAAGTCTCGATGAGGGTTCCATCACTGGTCATGGCTCTACTCACTGCGCTTTCATCGTTTCTCCTATCAAGACGGTTCATCGGAAAGAAAAGAGCCGTCCTCTCGTCAGCAGTCTTCCTTACGACGTGGACCGTCCTCTTCGGATACTCAACAAAGTGCGAACCCGACATGACGTTTACCTTCTTTGTCTTCTCATCAATAGCAGCATGGTACAGCCTCTACAAAGGGGGGATGAGAAAGCTTGCATGGTTTTCCGGCTATTTTCTGACATCCCTTGCTTTCCTGACAAAGGGAATCCCCGCCATCGCCTTCTTCCTGACGTTTGCTGTTTCTGCCCTTTTCGTTGAGAAGGATGTAAAGGAACTCTTTTCCCTCAACAGCTTTTTTGGACTTTTAGGCCTATTCCCTGCTCTCCTCTGGTTTCTATCCATTCCCTACGAGAGGGCACTCCCTGCCCTCATGGGAGAAGTTTCCTCAAGGTCTGTCCTGTCTTACAGCCTGACAAAGTCATTAAAGGGAATAGCTTCCTTCCCTTTCAGGTATATCCTCGCCCTCTTCCCGTGGTCGCTTACTG
>CAZIVU010000157.1:0-1843 GCA_964542865.1 uncultured bacterium
GGTGTTGACAAAGAGGAAAACTTCCATATAATTGCACATCAGCTTTGGTGGTCGTAGAGGGTAGGTGCTCTGCTTAAATGCCTGTGGCAGCCTACTGAGACCAACGTCAGGATCTCCCTCCCTCTACATCACCCAATTTAAGCCGGAGGTAACTCCTTTGAGGACAAGAAAGCAGAAGGAAAAGATCGTTGAGGAGCTTAAGAAGAAGTTTTCCGAGGCATCGTTGGTTGTCCTTACAGATTTTCAGGGGATGAGCGTTGCCGAGAGCGCAAGCCTCAGGAAAGCCCTGAGGGATGCTGGAGCCGAGTACAGGGTTGTAAAGAACACACTCATGAGGATTGCCTACCCGGGAACCCCGGTTGAGCAGATTGCAGACAGGTTTGTTGGCCCTACGGGGATTGTCTTCTCGTTCGGCGATATAGTCTCGGCAGCAAAGGCTCTAAAGGAGTTCATGGAGGAGAACGAGAAGCTTAAGTTCAAGGGAGCCATTGTTGAGGGTCGCATTGCAGATGAGGAGATGCTCAAAGCCCTTGCCTCCATCCCGCCGAGGGAGGAGCTCCTTACCCAGCTTGCATTTACGCTTAAGTATCCGGTAAACGCGCTTGCGTGGTCCCTTGAAAACCTCATTCAGAAACTCGTCTTTGTCCTTACAAACGTAAAGGATGCAAAAGAAACTGCTTAGCATAGGAGGTTAAAGGAATGGCTGAAATCACGAAGGAGCAGATAGTAGAGGCTATCGAGAAGATGACGGTTCTTGAGCTGGTGGACCTGATCAACGCCATCAAGGAGAAGTTCGGCGTTTCAGAGATGCCGGTTGTTGCTGCAGGCGCCGTTGCAGGAGCTCCCGCAGCGGGAGAGGCAGCCGCTGAGGAGAAGACGGAGTTTGACGTTATACTCAAGTCCGCCGGTTCGAACAAGATTCAGGTCATCAAGGCTGTAAGGGAGATTACAGGGCTTGGCCTTAAGGAGGCAAAGGCTCTCGTTGACGGAGCTCCAAAGCCCGTCAAGGAAGGAGTTTCGAAGGAAGAGGCTGAGAAGATCGCCGAGAAGCTCAGGGAGACAGGAGCAGAGGTAGAGGTCAAGTAAGACTTGAAATTTGCCGTTTCCGGAAGTATAATTTTCGTTTGGGAGACCAGTGCTTTGGTCTCCCTTATCCTATTTTAAACAAAAACTTTACGAGGGTAAGCATGGGCAAAGCGCAAAAGGTCTCAATCCCAGAGAAAGAAAAAATAAAAATCGCCTTTCCAAGGAAAACGTTTGCGAAGAAAGAGGAGAGAATCCCCGACCTGTTGAGCTTCCCGTTTGAATCATACGAGCGCTTCCTCCAGCTCAATGCCCATCCTGAGAAGAGGGAGAACACCGGGATCGAATCCGCGTTCAGGCAGGCGTTCCCCATCGTGGATGAAACGACCGGCGTTGAGATCCACTACAGGGGATACGAGATAGGTGATTGGTACTGCAAGTGCGGTAGGTTTCAGGGGCTTGGAGGAAAAGGGGTTGTTTGCCCCAAGTGCGGAATGGAGGTCGTGTTCAGGCCCAAGTACACGCCCGATGAGTGCATAGAGAGGGGGATAACCTACTCCGCTCCCCTGAGGGTTCTCTTTGAGCTTTACGTGTGGCAGAAGGACCCAAGAACGGGGGAGAAGATCGCTCCGGTTATCAAGCAGAACAAGATGTACTTCGGCGAGATCCCCCTGATAACAGAGAGGGGGGCTTTCGTAATAAACGGAACCGAGAAGGTTGTTGTAAGCCAGCTCCACAGGTCTCCCGGCCTTTTCTTCAAGAAGGAGCTTTCAAAGACGACAACCGTTACAAGGGTTATAGACATTGCAAGTCTAATCCC
>CAZIVU010000158.1:0-1830 GCA_964542865.1 uncultured bacterium
CCAAGCAGAAGAAGGGAAGGTAAGAGCTTTGACATACCGTACGGAAAGGATTTAACTTCCCCCGGTTCAAACCCTCCAAGAGCGTCCCCCTAAAACCCTCCACCGAAAATTAAAAATCTCTTAAAGGAGGGTAAATCATGCTAAATGCCGTGCTGACAAAGGTCTTTGGAAGTAAGAATGAGAGGGAAATCAAGAAGTTAAAGCCCATCGTTGAGAGGATAAACTCCCTTGAGAAGGAGTTTGAGAAGAAGAGCAAAGAGGAGCTTCAATCCCTCACGGCGAAGTGGAAGGAGGAGATTTCAAAGCTTGAAACGACCAAGGAAAAGTTTGAGTATATGGACAGCATCCTCCCGGAAGCTTTTGCAGCCGTAAGGGAGGCTTCAAAAAGGACAATCGGGTTGAGGCACTTTGACGTCCAGCTTATAGGCGGAATTGTCCTCCATCAGGGGAAGGTTGCGGAGATGAAAACGGGGGAGGGGAAAACGCTCGTTGCAACCCTTCCCGTATACCTGAACGCCCTTGCAGGGAAAGGTGTCCACATTGTAACGGTGAACGACTACCTTGCAAAGAGGGACGCTGAGTGGATGGGACCGATATACAACTATTTAGGCCTGTCCGTAGGGTACCTCCAGAACGAGATGGAGAAGGATGAGAGGAAGAGGGCTTACGGCAGCGACGTAACGTACGGAACCAACAGCGAGTTCGGTTTTGACTACCTGAGAGATAACATGGCGTTTTCAAAGGATGAGAGGGTTCAGAAAGAGCTATTCTACGCCATCGTTGATGAGGCGGACTCCATACTCATAGATGAGGCAAGGACACCCCTTATCATTTCGGGCCCATCCGAGGAGAACGTTGACATCTACTACATTGCCGACTCAATCGTAAGGAAGCTCAAGAAAGACAGGGATTTCACCGTTGATGAGAAGACAAAGACAGCAGTTCTCACAGATGAGGGGATAAAGAGGGTTGAGGGAATTGTATCTGAGATAGTGGGCATAAAGAACTTTAATCTTTTTGACCCAAAGTTTTCAGACCTTCTCCACGGAATTATCCAGTCGCTCAGGGCACATTACCTCTTCAAAAGGGACGTTGACTACGTTATCAGCGACGGAAAGGTCGTTATAGTTGATGAGTTCACCGGGAGGATCATGCCGGGAAGGAGGTGGAGCGACGGGCTCCATCAGGCCGTTGAGGCAAAGGAGAAGGTCAAGATTGAGGCTGAAAACCAGACCCTTGCAACGATAACACTTCAGAACTACTTCAGGCTCTACGAAAAGCTTGCCGGTATGACGGGAACTGCGGAGACGGAAGCCGAGGAGCTGAAGGAGATCTACGGCCTTGATGTGATTGTCATCCCGACAAACAAGCCCGTCATAAGGATTGACCACCCCGACGTCATATACAAAACGCAGAAGGCGAAGTTTAACGCTGTAGTCAGGGAGATTGAGGAGAACTACAAAAAGGGAAGGCCCGTTCTCGTCGGGACAAGCTCCATCGAGACCTCCGAACACCTCTCAAAGCTCCTGAAGAGGAAGAGAATCCCCCACCAGGTTCTGAACGCAAAGTACCACGAAAAAGAGGCGGAGATAGTTGCTCAGGCAGGAAGGCTTAAGGCTGTAACGATTGCAACGAACATGGCAGGCAGGGGTACCGATATCCTCCTTGGAGGAAACCCGGAGTTCCTTGCAAAGAAGGAGCTGAAAAAGAGGGGGATAACTCCTGAAAAGGTCGGAGAGGAAAGGTATCAGGAGGAGTACAGGAAGACACTTGAGAAGTACAGGAAGATCACCGAGGAGGAGAAGAGGAAGGTAATAGAGTTGGGGGGCT
>CAZIVU010000159.1:0-1795 GCA_964542865.1 uncultured bacterium
GTTGCAAAGCTCAAGTTCAGCATCGGAGACAGGGTGAAGATTAAGGAGGGACCCTTCCTTGGCTTTGAGGGTGTCATCTCCGAGATGGAGCCCGAGAAGGACAAGGTCATCGTTCTCGTTAACATATTTGACAGGCAGACCCCCGTTGAGCTTGAGATGGATCAGGTTGAAAAGATAGCTTAATCTGGAGGAAAACAATGGCAAAGAAGGTTATAGCGGAGGTCAAACTTCAGCTTCCCGCCGGAGAAGCATCGCCGGCGCCACCCGTTGGTCCTGCACTTGGACAGCACGGCGTCAACATAATGGAGTTTGTAAAGGCTTTCAACGCTGCGACTGCCGACAAGAAGGGACTTGTTATCCCGGTTGTCATAACGATTTACGCCGACAGGTCATTCACCTTCATAATGAAAACCCCTCCGGCGTCCGTCCTCATAAAGAAGGCAGCAGGCATCCAGAAGGGAGCATCACAGCCGAGGAAGGAGAAGGTAGGGAAGATAACGAGAGAACAGCTCAGGCAGATTGCAGAGACGAAGATGCAGGACCTAAACTGCTACGACATAGAAGCTGCAATGAGAATCGTTGAGGGAACGGCAAGGAACATGGGCGTTGAGGTTGTTGACTGAGCTGTGAATGTCATTTTGAGGATGCTGAGCATCTGAAGAATCTCAAAAAACCTTACCACTACGGTGGGAGGCATAAGGAGGAAGCTATGCCGAGGAAACATGGAAAGAAGTACAAGAGTGCCCTCTCCTTCATGGAGAAGGGGAAGGAGTACCCGCTGGGCGAGGCGGTTGAGCTTGTAAAGAAGATGGCAGAGGTGACGAAGAGGAACTTTGACCAGACGGTTGAGCTTGCCATTAGGCTCAACGTTGACCCCCGCTATCAGGATCAGATGGTAAGGGGAAGCGTTATACTTCCGAACGGACTTGGAAAGGAGATAAAGGTTGCCGTAATCGCTCAGGGGGAAAAACTCAACGAGGCAGAAGAGGCTGGAGCCGATTTTGTCGGGGGAGATGAACTGATACAGAAGATTCAGCAGGGGTGGCTTGACTTTGATGTCCTCATAGCAACCCCGGATATGATGGGGAAGGTCGGAAGGCTGGGAAGGATTTTGGGACCGAGGGGTCTCATGCCCAACCCGAAAACGGGAACTGTAACGTTTGACGTTACAAAGGCGGTAAAGGAGGCAAAGAGCGGGAAGGTTGACTTCAAGGTTGACAAGGCTGGAATTATCCACGCACCCATCGGAAAGGTCTCCTTTAACAGGGATGCACTCCTTGAGAACGCTGCAATGCTGATAAAGGCGGTTCTTGATGCAAAGCCATCGGGAGCAAAGGGGCAGTACGTTAGGAGCATAACGCTGTCGGCTTCGATGGACCCAGGCGTGAAGGTTGACGTTAACGACGCCATCTCACAGGCACAGTCCCTTGAATAACTTTTCTCGGTTTCTTCATACTGAAGCACCCTCTTAAGGGGGGTGCTAATTCCCTCTCTCAACCCTTTTCACCGAGGAGTACAGCGACGAGAGAATAAAGAACAGGGCGACCAGACTGACAGCCCATTCGGGAATTCTCACGAAAAGCTCCGTCAGCATCAAAACCCCGAGCCCTCCAACTCCCCAGTGAGCTCCGTGTTCAAGGTAGGGAAACCTCCCCACATTTCCCGTGTCCACAAAGTGAACGGTTAAAGACCTGAGTATGAACGCCCCGACAGATAGACCTACCGTTATTATTACAAGGTTCGTGCTTACCGCAAAGGCACTTATCGTTCCGTCAAGGGAGCAGGAGGCATCAAG
>CAZIVU010000160.1:0-1795 GCA_964542865.1 uncultured bacterium
CGCGCTCTGGTGATCGGCGCGGAGACCATGTCGCGCATCGTGGACTGGAAAGACCTCATAAAGGTTCTGGTCGGGCTTTACAGGAAAACGTCGGGAGAGTTTGAGGTTGCAGGAAGAAGGGACGTTAAAGCCATAAGGAAGCTTATCGGCTACATGTCACAGAAGTTCTCCCTTTACACAGACATGACAGTTTATGAGAACCTCTACCTCTGGGGAAGGGTTTACGGAGTTGAGGATAAAGAGCTTAAAAGGAGAATAGATGAGTCCATGAGGTTTCTTGACCTTGAAAGGTTCAGGGATTTCCTCGTTGAAAACCTTCCCCTCGGCGTAAAACAGAGGGTATCCCTCATATCCTCCATCCTGCACGCCCCGGGAATCCTCTTCCTTGATGAGCCAACGTCGGGGGTTGACCCGTCCGAGAGGGATGTTTTCTGGCAGGTGATAAGGTTCCTCTCAAGGAGGATGGGGATAACCGCAATTGTTACAACCCACTACCTTGAGGAGGCTGAGTACTGCGACAGGATATGCCTTATGAACATGGGGAAAATCGTTCTCACCGGTTCTCCCGATGAGCTGAAGTCCGAAGTGGCATCAAGGATTGGCTACATATACGAGGTCACAACGCCGAAACCGTTTACGGACTATGAAAGGCTTAAGAAAAGGGGAATTGAGTCAACAGTTGTCGGCAGGAATTTAAGGGTTTACTCAAGGAGGAAGCTATCCCTTTCAGAGCTTAAGAGGATGGGGGTTTCAGCCATCAGCATGGAGGAGAGGGGAATAACGATGGAGGAGGTTTTCCTCAATGCGGTTCGCCAGCTTTGGAAGGGTTAAGTCGATAATCCTGAAGGAGTTCAGGGAGCTGAGAAGGGATAGGATTGGAAGGGTTGTTGTCTTTGCAGTTCCGCTAACAATCATGCTCATATTTGGAGCGGGCCTTGCCGTGGATGTTGAGAGGATACCGTTTTCCATCGTAGATGGGGACAGAAGTGCGCTCAGCAGGGAGCTTTCCTACAGGTTCATTGAGAACAGGAGGTACTTTGACTTCAGGGGAACCTGCAGCTCCCAGAAGGAGCTTGAAAACCTCATCTACAGGGGAAAAGTGAGGTTTGGAATTGTTATCCCCTACAGGTTTGAAAGGAAGCTTTTGAGAAGCGGCCGCTCAACCGTCCAGTTTCTCATAGATGGGACGTTTCCCTACAGGGGACAGGTCATGAAGGTTTACTCGGAGGCTATCGTTAACAGCTTTAACCTTGATATGAACGGAGGGCTGAAGCTCCCCGTTAAAACCGAGACGAGGTACTGGTTCAATGAGGAGCTTAAACAGAAGTTCCTCACAGCATCCGGTACCCTTGCAGTTGTCCTTGCAATAAGCCCGGCAATACTTGCATCGCTCCTTGTAGTCAAGGAGAAGGAAAGGGGTTCCATCTACAACGTGTTCACATCATCAATAACAAAGTTTGAGTTCCTTATAGCAAAACAGCTTTTTGCATCCATAGTCTCCATTCTGAACTTTTTCATCCTCTTTGCCCTGACGGTTACAGCCTTTAACGTTCCGTTCAGGGGAAGCTTCCCGCTCTTTCTCATCTCATCCATCCTGTTCATACTCGTTTCAACAAGCCTTGGTTTATTAGTCTCAACCTTTGTCAGAACTCAGGTAACTGCCATTGTCGGAACGATACTCATAACGGTAATTCCGTCGTTCCTCTACTCAGGATACCTTACACCGGTAAGCTCAATGTCAAAGGGAGCGTTCATTCAGGCACACCTCTTCCCCATCTACTACTACCTCAAAATC
>CAZIVU010000161.1:0-1781 GCA_964542865.1 uncultured bacterium
GAGTAGCTGTATTGCCTTCTTTGTAGCCTTTCTCCTTATGTTGTTTCTCCTTGCAACGGGGTTGGGGTCCTTGTCCTTAAATATGAACCTGTGAACCTCAACGTTCTCGCCGACAGAAACACCTATGAATATCAACCCCACAGGTTTCTCCTTGCTGCCCCCTGTCGGTCCCGCTATGCCCGTTGTTGATATAGCGCAGTCGGCTCCCATAAGCTCCTTGACGCCAATCACCATCTCCTTCGCCGTCTCCTCACTCACCGCTCCAAACTTCAAGAGCGTTTCCGGTTTAACGTTCAGCACCTTCATCTTTATCCTGTTTGTGTAGGAGACAACGCCTCCCAAAAAGTACTCGGAGCTTCCCGGAACGTTAACAATCCTTGCCGCAACCATTCCTCCGGTGCAGCTTTCCGCAGTTGCAAGGGTTAAACCTCTATCAAGCATTAGCTCTTTGAGCTGAAACTCTACTCTCATAGCCCCTCCTGAACTAAATTATATAATTATTTCCACTATCCGTTTGGAGGAGCTGATGTCTGAAAAGGTTGACTACAAGGATACGCTGAACCTTCCGAGGACCGATTTCCCGATGAGGGCAAACCTTCCCAGCAGGGAGAAGGATATACTCAGGTTCTGGGAGGAGATAGACCTCTACGGGAAGCTTAAAGAGGCACACAGGAAGGATGAGAAGTTTATACTTCACGATGGACCTCCCTATGCAAATGGGGATATTCACATAGGGCATGCCCTTAACAAGATCCTGAAGGATATCGTTGTAAAGTCGAAGACCATGCAGGGGTACTTCTCCCCCTTTGTTCCCGGGTGGGATTGCCACGGGTTGCCGATTGAGCACGCGGTCTTCAAGGAGTTAGGAAAGGGAAAGGAGGAGGTTGACCCTGTTGAGATAAGGAAGATGTGCAGGGACTACGCTGCAAAGTGGGTCGATATCCAGAGGAAGGAGTTCAAGAGGCTTGGAGTTATTGGGGATTGGGATAACCCTTACATAACAATGGACCCGAAGTATCAGGCTGACATCGTCAGGGAGCTGGGGAAGTTCTTTGAGAAGGGTCTGGTTTACAGGAGGAAAAAGCCCGTTTACTGGTGTCCGAGCTGCGTAACTGCCCTTGCTGAGGCGGAGATTGATTACTCCGAGGAGAAATCCCCCTCAATCTACGTTAGGTTCAGGATTACAAACGACAAAGGACTTAACCTGCCGAATAACACCTATCTGGTAATCTGGACAACAACTCCCTGGACTCTCCCTGCAAACGTTGCCGTTGCGGTTAACCCCGAGCTTGACTACGTCCTCCTGAAGGGGGAAGGTGCAAGCTACATAGTTGCAAAGCTGCTTGCTAAGGCGTTTGAGGAGAAAACGGGGCTGAAGCTTGAGGCTGTCAGGGAGCTTAAAGGTAAGGAGCTTGAGGGTGTTGAGTATGAACACCCGTTCGTCAAGAGGCGCGGGAAGGTCATCCTTGCGGATTACGTTGCATCGGATACCGGGACGGGGATGGTTCACATCGCTCCCGGTCACGGTGAGGAGGACTACGAGGTCGGTTTGAAGTATAACCTTCCCGTCCTTGTTCCCGTTGATGATAGGGGAAGGTTTAACGAGGAGGCTCCTTCTTGGCTTCAGGGTGTAAGCATCTGGAAGGGGAACAGGTTGATCATCGACAGGCTGAAGGAGTCCGGAGACCTCCTCTTTGAGGAGATGATAGTTCACTCCTACCCCCACTGCTGGAGGTGTAAGAAGCCCGTAATCTTCAGGGCAACTCCCCAGTGGTTTATCT
>CAZIVU010000162.1:0-1746 GCA_964542865.1 uncultured bacterium
GGGCGACCTCGTGCTCCCAAGGCACGCGCTCTAACCAAGCTGAGCTATGCCCCGACAGGCTTGAGTAAATATAATCTATACAGAGCCTTTGGCAAGCTGGAGGAAACATGGCGGTAAAGTTCGGAACCGACGGCTGGAGGGGAGTTATCTCACTCGACTTCACGTTTGACAACCTGAAGATGGTCTCCCTTGCACACGCAAAAGCGCTGAGGGAGATGGGAGGGAGGAAGGTCGTTGTCGGATACGACCTGAGATTCCTCTCTGAGGATTACGGAAGGTTTGTCGCTGAAATATTTGCAGGAGAGGGGTTTGAGGTTATACTGTCGGAATCGTTCTCCCCTACCCCGGCAGTTTCCTACTACACAAAGTACAAGAACTGTGATAACGGAATTGTAATAACGGCTTCCCACAACGTCGGGAAGTACAACGGCTACAAGGTGAAGGAGTCGTTCGGAGGGGCTGCGAGGAAGGAGTTCACGGACAGGATTGAGGAGAAGTTCAGTGCCGCCAAGGAGCAGGAGCCAAGGAGGGGGGAGTTCAAGACGGAGAACATAAATGAACCCTACTTAGAGGGGGTGAGGAGTCAGGTTGACCTCTCCCTCCTGAAGGAGAGGGAGATAACGGTTGTCCACGACCCGATGTTCGGGGCACAGCAAACGCTCATGGCAAGGGCTGTTGAGGGAACAAAGGTAAACCTCGTAGAGATTCACAGCTACAGGGACCCCCTCTTCGGAGGAGTGCACCCTGAACCTGTCGTCCCCAGGAACATAAAGTCCCTGCGTGAGAAGGTGAGGGCGTACAGAGCCGATATTGGCATCGCAAACGACGGAGACGGGGACAGGGTTGGAATCGTTGACGAGAAGGGGAACTTCGTGAACTCACAGGTCGTATTCTCACTCCTCCTCCTCCACCTCGTCAGGAACAGGGGGTTGAAGGGAGCCGTTGCAAAGACGGTCTCATCCGGATACCTGATAGACAGGATCTGCAGGAAGGAGGGGCTCAAGCTCTTTGAAACTGCGGTCGGCTTCAAGAACATATCCGAGGTTGCCATGAGGGAGAGGCTCCTCTTCGGAGGGGAGGAGAGCGGAGGCTATGCGCTCATCGACTACCTCCCCGAAAGGGACGGCTTGCTGATGGGACTTCTAATCGTTGAGAAGATGGCTGCAGAGGACAAACCCCTCTCAAGGCTCGTGGAGGAGCTCTTCTCGGAGTTTGGGAGCGCCCACTACAGGAGGATAGACCTCCCCGTTAGCGAGAAGGAGAGGAGAAAGCTTGAGCTTTTGAAGGAGAATCCCCCTGAAAGCTGGAACGGGAAGAGGGTTGACAGGGTTTTAACCGTTGACGGCTTGAAGCTCATCTTCAGCGACGACTCATGGATACTCTTCAGGCCATCGGGAACAGAACCACTCTTCAGGGTTTACGCAGAAACGGAGAGCAGGGAGGAGACAGAAAGGCTCCTCGAGTGGGGAACGTCCCTTGTGAGGTAAGCAAAAACGGTGAAAAGGAGATCCAGGAAACGCCCTCTGTAAGGTATCCCTGATGGCTTACACGAAACTACTGACACAACCAGAACCTTCAGAGTTTATGTAGCTCGATTTTAACTATTCCTATCCTTTCGCCAGCCAAAAGCCCAACCAAATTTCAGACTAACCTACCTCCCCGTGCCCTTTACTTTGTAGAGAACCATCGTTGGAAAATCATCGTAAACAAGCTCAAAGTGCTCCTTATCGTACCTCCTTAGAATAT
>CAZIVU010000163.1:0-1743 GCA_964542865.1 uncultured bacterium
CATTTGTCAGGCTCACAACGGCAAGCATTATTGCAACGACTATGAAGCCGATAAACACGCCTAAGAGAACGATAACAGCAGGTTCAAACAGCACCATCAGTCGGGAAACTGAAGCCCTGAAGTTGTTTAGATACCTGCTGCCGAGGTTCAGGCACGCATCATCAAGGTTTGCGGAGCTTTCGGCAGCGGCAACGATGGAGGCAACATCCTCGGGGATGAAGGCGTACCTCTCAAGGACACGGCTCATGCGACCCCCTTTCTTGAGCTCCTCCTCAACCTCCGAAAGCATATTCTTAAACCCTTCAAATGAGACAACCTTTGCCGTCATCCTCACCGCCTTAACGATGTTAACCCCTCCTTTAAGCATGGCCCCGAGAGATGAGAAGAGGTTGGATATGTCAAGCTGAATTGCCACACCCCTGATCAGCGGCAGCCTGTAGAGAAACTTATTGATGGATGAGAGCTTCCCCGACACGATAACAAAGGCAACAAGGATAAATAGGGACAACAGAGTAAATGCCACCAAGGGGAGATGGCTGTTGAGGTAGGTTCCCGATACTATAACGAACTTTGAGATGGCAGGCAGCTTCTCAATGTCCTCATCCGAGAAAATTGACGAGAACTTTGGGATTATGAATACCACGGTGAAAAGCACGACAAGGAAGCTCATAAGGAGAAGGAAGATAGGGTAGGAGAGGGAGGACTTAACTTCCCTTATGAGGTCTCTCCTGAACTCCATATGTTTAAGAACCCTTGAGATGGCTCCCCCTATGTTTCCAACCTCCTCCCCAACAGCGAGTATGTTGGTGTAAAGCTCGCTCAGGGAAATTCCAGCCTCCTTTGCAGAATCCCTGACGGCAGCGGAAAACTGCTTACCCTCCCGCAGACCCGATAAGACCTTTTCCCAGAATAGCTTTGAAGAGCGCTTTCTTGCCATCTTCGCAAGGAGAGAAACAGCTTTATCCAGCTTCATCCCGGAGGATACGAGGTAGCTCAAGCTCTCAAAGTCGCCGACAAGGTCTGCAAACCTGTACTTCCCCCCCTTTAACTGCTCCTTCTCCTCTTTCACCCTAACGAGGAAAGCACCTTTCTGCTTCAGCTCCTCGATAAGCTCGGAAGTTGAGCCGAAAAAAGTTCCTCCGATCCTGTCCCCTCTGCTGGTTACTGCCTCATACCTTAAGACCTTCAACTTACAACCCTCAGCACTTCCTCAAGGGATGTTATCCCCTCAACGAACTTCAGGATGCCGTCCTCAAGCATCGAGCGGTGCCCGAGTGCCCTTATATCGTTGAAGTTCCTGTCCCCTTCAAACTTTTCGGCAAGCCCCATATCAAAGGGGACAACCTCGGCTATTACTGTCCTTCCCCTGTATCCCGTGTAGTTGCAGTGCTTGCAGCCCTTCGCCACCTTTGGAGAGAGCTTTGCGAACGGGTACCTCTCAAGCAGCTCATCAACCCTGTAGAGTTTCCGGATATCCTCCGAAAGGCTGGTATCCTCCGAACAGTAGGGGCAGAGTTTCCTTACAAGCCTTTGAGCCATAAGCCCTATTATGGAAGCCTTCAGCAGGAAGAACTCAACCCCCATGTCAAGGAGCCTCGTTATGGAGGAGAGGGCATCATTTGTGTGGAGCGTCGAGAGGACGAGGTGACCTGTGAGCGCCGACTGAATGGCTATCTCTGCGGTCTCAACGTCCCTTATCTCACCGACCATCACGACATCCGGGTCCTGGCGCAGGATATTGCG
>CAZIVU010000164.1:0-1735 GCA_964542865.1 uncultured bacterium
CCAAGCTGACCATTTGCACCAAGGATAAGGTATCTCATCCTTTTTTCAGCCCCCTCAATACCTCCTTAAAAGCATCTAAAATGTCCTTTTCCCCTATCTGACTGTAGATCTCCTTCGCCTGTTTCTCATCGTAAACGTGGACTAAAAGGTTTCTTATCTTTATCATCTTGAAAAGGGTTTTTTCAAAACTGTAGGAGACAGTTCCTTCCCTGAGCAGCTCTGAAAAGCAGGAGCGTGGGGAGTTGCATTCAAGCCCTCTCAATCTCAAAAACTCCTTTACAGCTTTCCACATGGATTCGAACGTGTATTCAAATCTCTTCGTTGCAATTTCAACCATAAGCTCTTCAGGCAGGTTGAACTTCAATCTAAAGCTTTCTGTCTCTTCAAACTTTCCAACCGCCTTTTCAAATCTTTTAAGAGCTCTTTCGAACCTTTCCAAACTCTACCTCTTTCAAGCACAGATGAGAGAAGGTTTTTATCCTTTACCGTTGCAAGGTCAACAAGGTCTACCCTTCTTAGTATCGGAGCGTTTTCAACGGCACTGATAATATTAACATACTCCTTGCCACTTAAGGGTTCGCGGCAATAGATACCAACGTCTATGTCGGATGTTCTTGAAAACCTTTCTGTGAGGATAGAACCAAAAAAAACTATGAGGCAATCTCTATCCAGAGAACTCTCTATTGCCCTTCCCACGATCTCTATGTAGTCCTGTCTCGTATAGGCTTTAACTTTCATAGACCGTATTCCAGTAAGTTTCTGCTTCCCGAGCTTTCCTCTTTACCCATTCTGCGTTCTCGATGTACCATTTTACCGTTCTTGCTAATCCCTCTTCAAAGCTAACCTTCGCCTTCCATCCGATCTCCTTCTCCACCTTGTCAGTATTAAGGGAATATCTGAAGTCGTGTCCGGGTCTGTCCTTAACAAAAGCTATCATGCTCTCAGGTTTGTTCAGAAGCCTTAGTATAGACCTGACGACTTCTATGTTTCTCCTCTCCTCTCCGCTCCCGACATTGTAGACCTCTCCCGGCTTCCCCTTTTCGATGATCTTGAATATGGCATCTACACAGTCGGAAACGAACAACCACTCCCTGCGGTTTTCACCCGTTCCGTACAGGGGAACAGGTTCGTCGTTCATAGCCTTTAAAATGACAACGGGAATCAGCTTTTCAGGGTACTGCCAGTAGCCATAGTTGTTTGATGGGCGGACAGTTATCACCGGCAGCCCGTAAGTTCTGTAGTAAGCTCTTCCGAGCATATCTGCGGATGCTTTGCTTGCTGAGTATGGGGAGTTTGGATTGAGAGGGGAGTTTTCGTAGAATTGCCCTTCCTTACCTATTTCTCCGTAGACTTCATCGGTTGAAATATTTATGAAGAGCTTTACTTCTAAATCTTTTGCTACATCAAGGAGGACTTGAGTTCCGGCGACGTTGGTGTTGATAAATGGGGAGGCATCAAGGATACTCCTATCCACATGGCTTTCGGCTGCAAAGTGGACGATAACGTCAGGCTTTTCCAAGCCAAATATATATTCCATAAACTCCCTATTGTTGATGCTTGCTTTATAAAACGCAAAGTTTTCTTTTACTTCCTTGAGCCTTTCTAAATCCCCTGCGTACGTTAGACTGTCAACAACGGCAGTTCTCAAGCCTTTCCTTACTGCCTGCCTTACAAACTCACTTCCTATAAACCCGGCGCCGCCGGTAACAAGCAGTTTCATTTGACCTCCGTTGTT
>CAZIVU010000165.1:0-1734 GCA_964542865.1 uncultured bacterium
AGCTCGTTGAACGTTCTCGCCCTCCCCGTCCCAACGTTAACGATTCCGCTCTCCACGGCATCAAGAGCCCTGATGTTCGCCTCAACGCAGTCCTTAACGTAGACGAAGTCCCTCTTCTGCTCCCCCCACTTGAAGAGCCTTGGCTTTTTCCCCTTCAAAATCTGAACCGTAAGCTTCAGTGCCATGCTCGCCATCGCCCCCTTGAACGTCTCCCCCGGACCGTAAACGTTGAAGTACCTCAAGCCCACAACCCTGATATCGGGGTTCTCCTCCATGAACTTCCTGGCATACATATCCATAGCGTACTTCGAGAACCCGTAGATGTTCTCCGGTCTGAGCGTCTGGTTTACCCTCATGGGAACTTCCCCGTTCCCGTAAACGGCTGCGGACGACGCGTAAACGACCTTCGCTCCCCACCTGAGGGCAAGGTTGAGGATATCCTTGAAGGCTTCGCAGTTAACCTCCATCATGGCTCTCTGGTTCATGTCCGTTGTGTTGACGTTTGCCGCCTGATGGAAAACTGCATCAAACCTCCTTTTACTCAACCTCTCCACCGTATCGGCTTCGGTTATGGAGCCCGTTATCACCTCCCCCCTGAAACCTATGAGGTTCTTGAAGTGGCCGGACGAGAAGTCGTCAAGGACAACAACCTCCCAGTCCGGAAATCTCCTTTCAAGCTCAAGGGCAAGGTTTGAACCTATGAAGCCGGCTCCTCCCGTTACGAGAACCCTCATCTTACTTTTCAACGATGCTCTCCTTCACCTTCATCCCAAAGTGCCTTCCCGGCTCCTCAACGTAGACGAGAACCTCATCCCCCTCCTTCAGCTCAACGACGGATACCGGCATCCCTTCAGGGGACGTTAACCTTATGGTTTCAGCGTTCTGGAGAATCCCGGAGACCTTTCTACCGTCATCGGTAACAGCCTCTATGAGGAGCATGGGCCTCCTCTCAACCTTTGCCCTTCCGACGTAGGCTATCCTCCCTTCCCCCTTGAAGTTGTAAATCATGACCTCATCGCCGCTCTCTATCTCTGACAGGTACTTTGTCCTCCCGTTCGGAAGCCTCACGTACATGTGAACGGCTCCGGCATTTACCCTGAAGGGTCTCGCAGCAACATAGGGGTTTGATTCCGTCTCCGCGTGGACGAGGAACATCCCGGCGGAGGAGTTCCCAACAAGAGCACCCTCTCCCCTCACCATATTTGAGCAGGTGTCTATGCATACCCTGTCGCACATCCCTATGGGCTTCACCCTTTTAACCTTTGCGCGCAGAAGCTTCACGTTCTCACCCGACGTTCTTATCACCTCGCCCGTCCTCTTTATCTCGTTCACGCTATCCGTCTCGAGCACAACGCCCCTCGTTCCCTTCTCAAGAATCGTCAAAGCCGTCTTTGCCTCCTCGGCACTCCTTACCCATGCGTAAACGTTGTCTCCCTGAGCGAGAAGGTTCTCAAGGGGGATAATTGTCCAGTCGGTTGTCTTAACTATTACCCTCTTCCCAGCCTTCAAAAGCGATGCTGCCCTCTCCTCATCCTCCTTCCCCTTTATCTGGACGATAACGTAATCCTCCCCCAGCTTGAAGTCACCGTCCGGGGCTATTGTTTTGACCTTCGCAAGCCTCTTTACCCTGTCGCTTCCCCCGTTCTCAAGGAGTATCTCCGAAACGCCCGACTCAAGGGCAGCGGTTACAAGGTTCTTCTTCTCAACGTCCGGTATGGCAACTATAAACTCCTT
>CAZIVU010000166.1:0-1634 GCA_964542865.1 uncultured bacterium
GTCGGAAGCGTTGCCTCAGCCTCCCTCTTTATGAGAGTGTCCGTCCTCATCCTGTACTCGATGAGGTCGGCAATGCTCACAATTTTCAAGTTATGCCTCCTCGCATAGTCAAGGAGGGCAGGAAGCCTCATCATAGAACCATCTTCATCCATAATCTCACATATGACCCCGGCAGGGTAAAGTCCCGACAGCCTTGCAAGGTCAACAGCAGCCTCCGTATGTCCGGAGCGCTTGAGAACTCCCCCTTTCCTTGCTCTCAGGGGAAAAACGTGTCCGGGCTTCACGAAGTCCTCAGGCTTTGCATCCTCCGATATTGCCCGTTTTACGGTTATTGCCCTGTCATAAGCCGATATCCCCGTTGTTGTTCCAAAGCGGGGGTGGGCATCTATGGAAACGCCGAAAGCTGTCTCCTTCGGGTCTGTTGGTCTCTGGGTCATTGGCTCAATGGAAAGCTCGTCAAACCTCTCCTCGGGAAGGGCAAGGCAGATTAGACCTCTGCCGTGCTTTGCCATGAAGTTTATGGCTTCCGGGGTCACCTTCTCCGCCGCAATTACAAGGTCCCCCTCGTTCTCCCTGTTCGGGTCATCCACAACTATGACAATCTTTCCGTTCTTTATGTCCTCAAGGGCTTCCTCAATGGTGTTGAGCTTGAACCTGCCCCTTACCACTACTCACCCCTTCTCTGAAGAACTCTATCAACAATCCCGTACTCCATGGCTTCATGAGCGCTCATGAAGAAATCCCTGTCGGTATCCTTCTCAATCTTCTTCAGGCTCTGACCGGTATGGCTTGAAAGTATTTCGTTTACCATCCTCTTCAGCCTGAGTATCTCCTTTGCGTGTATCTCTATGTCCTTCGCCTGACCCTGAAACCCTCCGAGGGGCTGGTGTATCATAATCCTTGAGTTCGGCAGTGAGAACCTTTTCCCCTTTGCCCCGGCTGCAAGGAGAACGGCTCCCATGCTCGCCGCCTGACCGAGACATATGGTGCAGACATCGGGCTTTATATACTGCATGGTGTCATATATGGCAAGTCCTGCCGTAACAACTCCTCCCGGGCTGTTTATGTAGAGGTATATGTCCTTCTCCGGGTCCTCAGCCTCAAGGAAAAGGAGCTGGGCAATTATCAGGTTTGCCACGCTGTCATCTATCGGGGTTCCGAGTATTATTATCCTGTCCTTCAGGAGCCTTGAGTATATGTCGTAAGCCCTCTCACCTCTTCCGGTCTTCTCGATGACTATGGGAACAAGCTGGGCTATCTCCTTTTCCATTTTCTCCTCCTTGAGTTTGATTTAAAGATAGTGTGGAAAGGGATGGTTTTCAATTTGGTGGAGGTGGCGGGATTCGAACCCGCGTCCGGAGATGCGGCCCTGCCGGCTTCTACACGCTTAGCCTGTGTTTTAAGGTTCGCTTCAGGGTTTACCCACAGGCAGGTTCCCTGAAGCTATCCCCCTGAGCTTTCAGCCAGCTGCCGGGGGGAGCGGCAGTCGGCCTATCCCGCCTCTCTGTCGCCACACCTGCAGCCGACGGGAGGAGCTGCAGGGGACGTCGCCGCTTCTCTTAGGCAGCGAGAGCTAATTCTTCGTTGGCAACTATCGTTGGTGCCTTTTTAACGAGGTTGGCTCCTCGACGTGC
>CAZIVU010000167.1:0-1618 GCA_964542865.1 uncultured bacterium
ATATCCCCGATACCGCTAACGGAGGGTTTATCGAAACTCTACCTCAAAGTTGAAGACGGCGTAATAGAGGAGGGTTATTACTACTCCTTAATTCCGGTGAGGGGATACGAAACCCTTATGCTTGGCAGGGAAGCCACCTCCGCTCCAATACTCGCATCCCGCATCTGCGGTCTCTGTCAGATAACACACGCAATAGCATCTGCAAAGGCGATTGAAGATGCCTGTGGGATTGAGGTTCCGGAGAAAGCGGAAAGGTTAAGGGAAGTCTTAGGGCTTGCCGTAAGAATCTACAACAATCTGCTTCACCAGATAGTCGTATCGGAAGACCTCTTTGAGGAGGAGAGGGAGAAGCTTGACTTCATAAGGGAGGTTCAGAGGGTAAGGAAAGTGGCATCAAAGGTCCTTGAATCCATCGGCGGAGAGATAATACACTCACCGAACATCAGGGTCGGAGGCCTTTACGAACCACTTGAGGAGTTTGTCAGGGAAAAACTGCTGAAGGCTCTTGAGGAAGTAACTCCCGTTGTCCACGTTGTTGAAAACTGGTTCCTGAACGCAGTGGAAGAAAAGTGGAGAAAACACGACCTGCCCGAACACCTCGGAAAACACAACCTGGAATTTTTTGCATCGGACAAATTTTACAGCGGCAGTGTGGACATCAGCCGTATAGAGGAGCTTTACCCACAGACGCTTTACAGGGAACTTGACATCAAAAGAGAGGCAACAAACAGGATACCCGTGATAGACGGAAAGTTTATGGAGACAGGTCCAAGGGCGAGGAAGGTAAAGTTTGATGCGTTAAAACCTGAAGGTGGCATCAAGGAGATATACAGGTGCAGGTCATCGGAAACGTTTGACGCCCTCAACAGGATAAAGGAGATACTGTCAGGCTCAAGGTTTGACAGCGAGAAGGAGGTATGGAACAGAACGTTCCCCTACTCGGACGGTGAAAGGCTCGGCGTTGGAGTTCACGAAGCGCCAAGAGGAACGAACATCCACATGGCAAAAATTGATAGAAGAGGGAAAATTTCCTACTATAAAATTATAGTTCCGACTGCTATAAACTTTCCCGTCATATCGGAGGCTTTGAGGGGAGAGAGAGTCGAGTTCGCCGAGTTTATCGTTAGAGCTTATGACCCCTGTATAGTATGTGCATCCCATTAGAGGAGGTTGTCGGTGTTCTACGACCTGAGTGACCTTGAACACGGCGATGATATAAGGATAAAGCTCGGGTTCTTCCACCTGTCAAGCTGTTCGGGGTGTCAGGTTGCGTTTCTCGATATGTTTGAAGAACTTGCTGATGTTCTTGATACTGTGGAGCTCGCATACTCAAACATGCTTACCAAAAGGAGAGAAATCCCAAAACTCAGCATAGCGTTCGTTGAGGGGTCATACTGCATAGGTTACAAACACCACACCGACCTTCTTAAGGAGGTTTACGAAAAGTCAAAAGTTATAGTTGCCATCGGTGCATGTTCAGCATTCGGTGGGATAAGGCACATGAGCGTGGGAGGACAGGGACCAAGACCAGACCATCAGGCTTTCATACCGATAACTCAGGTGGGGTTTATAAAGGACAAGGTTAAATATGCCATTCCCGGATGTCCTCCAAACCCTT
>CAZIVU010000168.1:0-1566 GCA_964542865.1 uncultured bacterium
GCGGCTCCATAGGTTGCCGTTTCAGTTGCGTAGAGGTTGTCCTCCACGGCTGCCGTTGCAAGGACAACAGCAGCAAGGATTGAACCCTGACCGGCAGAACCGATAACCCTTATCTCATATCTCATTACTTACCTCCCTGAATTTCCCTGACTTTGCCGTAGTAAAGCTCTGTGTACTCTGGCTTTGAGTCATCATGGTGGAGAACGCCTCTCGGAAGCTTTCCAGCCCTCTTTTCCTCCGGAAGCTTCTCCCATGCCTTTATGGGAACTGTGTTGTCCCTGAGCCAGAAGTACATCTCCTCAAACCCCATCCTGTTCTTCCTTCCATACTGGATCGTGCAGGGCGTTAGAACCTCTATGAGAGAGAAGCCTTTATGCTTTATCCCGTCCTCAATGAGCTTTACGAGCTCGGTAACGTGGTAAGCCGTTCCCCTTGCAACGTAAGTCGCTCCTGCACCTATTGCGAGGTCTGTTATGTTGAAGTTCGGCTCGTAGTTCCCGTAAGGGGTTGTCGTTGCATAGGAGCCCTCGGGAGTTGTCGGAGATACCTGTCCTCCGGTCATTCCGTAGATCCAGTTGTTGAACAACAGGACTGTAAGGTTTATATTCCTCCTGCATGCGTGGATGAAGTGGTTCCCTCCGATTGCCGTGCAATCACCGTCCCCTGTCGTTACTATGACGTTAAGCTCAGGCCTTGAGAGCTTAACTCCCGTTGCAAAGGCAAGCGCCCTCCCGTGCGTCGTGTGGAGCGTGTACCCGTCAAAGTAGCCGGGAGTCCTCGAGGAGCATCCAATTCCCGATACCATTGCAACGTCGTTGTTGTCGATGTTGAGGTTGTAGAGCGCCATGCAAACTGCCCTTAAGACCTGACCGTTCCCGCATCCGGGACACCATATATGGGGAAGCTTATCCTTCCTTAGGTATTTAAAGTAGGCTTTCCTCTCAAGAACCCTGTCAAGGGGCAGGTCAACAGGTGTTAACATCTTAACCTCCGTTAAACTTTTGTTGTTGATACAACTATCTTTCCGCTTGCCATATCCTCAATCTTTGAGAGCAGCTCATAGGGGTATATCATCTTTCCGTTTGCCCTGTTCATCCTGAAGATGGGGCACTGTCCCTTCACACACCTTTCAACCTCATAGACGTACTGTCCCATGTTAAGCTCTGGGACAAGGATAGCTTTCACTTTTCCGGCGAGCCTGTAGATCGTTTCCTCAGGTGATGGCCAGATCGTTACGACCCTCAGAAGGCCTACCTTTATACCCTTTTCCCTTGCAAGCTTTACTGCAAGTTTTGCAGACCTTGCAGTGGAGCCGAAGGCTACAACGGCAAACTCCGCATCGTCGAGCATGAACTCCTCATTCTTCTCAAGCTCCTTTGCCCTCCTTTTCACCTTCCTTATGAGCCTCTCAATCAGCTCCTCAACCATTTCAGGGTTCGTGTTTGGGAACCCGGTATAGTCGTGGAAGAGCCCCGTAACGTGATACCTGTAGCCCTCACCGAAGTCTGCAAGCGCCGGAACGTCATCCTCCCCGGGCTTGTATGCAAGGTACTCCTCTGGTGAGAC
>CAZIVU010000169.1:0-1557 GCA_964542865.1 uncultured bacterium
TGGACAGTCCTTGAGCTCCTGAACAGTGAGATCAAGTTCATGATGGGAGGGGAGCTTGCGGTAAGCGCATTTGTAAGCGTTGCCCTTGCAGCAACGATAAGGGAAGCACTTGTTCTCTCGCTTGAACATGAAAAGCCCGTTGAGTTCAAGCTCGGGATAGGAGCTCTTATACTCATACTCGGCGTCGTTTACGGAATCGTTAAGTGGTTTGAACTTAAAAGGAGAGTGGGATGATAAAGGTCGCAGTTTCAGGTGCTTTTGGTAGGATGGGAAGCCTCATACTGAAGCTCTGTAAAGAGGATGAAGGGATAGAGGTGGTCGGAGCAACGGAGAAGGAGGCAAAGGGGGAAGGAATTTACAGCTCAATCTCGGAAATTCCCGAAAAGCCCGATGTAGTAATAGACTTTACAACTCCCGATGCCACGCAGTTACTCATTGAAAACTGCAGAAGGCTTAAGGTTGCTGCCGTAATAGGAACAACGGGGTTTTCATCGTCCCAGCTTGAGAGGATTGAGGAGGCATCAAAGGAGATTCCCGTAGTCCTCTCCCCCAACATGAGCCTCGGGGTGAACGTCCTCTTCAAGATAACCGAGCTCGTGACGGAGATACTCAAAGGTAAGGGCTATGATATAGAGATATTTGAAATCCACCACAGGTTCAAGAAGGATGCCCCATCCGGAACGGCGCTGAAGCTCGGACAGATCGTAGCCGAAAAGTTGGGTGAAAGGCTCGAGGACGTCGCAGTTTACGGAAGGCAGGGGATAATGGGGGAGAGAAAGCCCGATGAGATAGGGATTCTCTCCTCAAGGATGGGGGATGTTGTTGGAGACCACACGGTTTTCTTTGCAACGCTCGGAGAAAGGCTTGAGCTGACACACAGGGCAACAAGCAGGGAGACGTTTGCAAGGGGAGCGATAGTGGCTGCAAAGTGGGTGGCCGGGAAGGAACCGGGCCTTTACACGATGTTTGACGTTCTGGGGATTTGATGAAAGGGGCACTGAGGGAAGAGGGGTTGAAAAGAAGCTTGCTCTTCGGGATTTTGACGCTTTGGAGGTTAAATGTTTGAGGTAATCCCGGCAGTTGACATAAAGGGCGGGAAATGCGTCAGGCTCTATCAGGGAAGGGCTGACAGGGAGAAGGTTTACTTCGAAAACCCCGTCGACGTTGCAAGGATGTGGGAGAGGGAAGGGGCAAGGAGAATTCACGTCGTTGACCTTGACGGGGCTTTTGAGGGGATTCCGAAGAACCTGCCCATAGTTGAGGAGATCGTGAGAAGCGTCTCCGTTCCAGTCCAGTTCGGAGGCGGTGTAAGGACGCTGAAAGCGATTGAAAAGCTTTTCGGGATCGGAGTTGACAGGGTAATAGTCGGGACGGTTGCTGTGGAGAACCCGAATCTCTTTGAGGAGATGGTAAACGGCTACCCCGAAAGGGTGGTTCTTGGAATAGATGCAAAGGGCGGAATGGTAACAACAAAGGGGTGGGTTGAGGTAACACAAATCCCGGCAGTTGAGCTTGCAAGGAGGTACGACGGGGAGAGGATATGGGGCTACGTTTACA